>CALGLS010000083.1 GCA_937959375.1 uncultured Saprospiraceae bacterium | reverse complement strand
GCATGTGATGACGGAGATGCAACTACAGAAAATGATGTGATCGGAGCAGACGGATGTTCTTGTGCAGGTACACCAATCGATGTATGTGCTGATAACGGAGGAGATGCAGACGGAGACGGCTTCTGTGCGGATGTTGATTGTGATGATAACGATGCCAATGTAATTCCGCAAACAGCGGGTACAGCATGTGATGACGGAGATACAACTACAGAAAATGATGTGATCGGAGCAGACGGATGTTCTTGTGCAGGTACACCAATCGAAACAGGTTGTAACCCAATGTATTCAGTAAATGGTAATGACTTAACGGTTACTGGATTAAACGGAGCACACAACTCAGTGAAAGTATTTGATACTGGAAATGGTTGGGTAACAATTTTCAACTGTCTAGATGACTGTGGAAATCCAGCAGTCATTAATCTTCCAGAAGGAACCTATTACTTGAATATTCAAATTTTCAACGAAGCATGGCAAACAGAATGTACTTTCCAAGAGTACTTTGATATAACTGGTGGTTGCTCAGTAGGAGCGACTTGTGACGATGGAGATGCTTGTACTGACAATGATGTGATTGATGCAGATTGTAACTGTGTTGGTACTTACTCTGGTGATACAGATAATGACGGTGTTTGTGCAAATGAAGATTGTGATGATTCAAATGCTTCTCTACCAGCAACGCCAGGAACAACTTGTGATGATGGAGATGCGAATACAGAGAATGACGTAATCGGAGCAGATGGTTGCACTTGTGCAGGTACACTTCCACCGGGTCCATGTGATGATAATGGTGGTGATGCAGACGGTGACGGTTTCTGTGCGGATGTAGATTGTGATGACAATGATGAAAACGTATTCCCACAGGCAGCAGGAACATCTTGCGATGATGGAAATATAAATACGGAAAACGATGTAATCGGAGCAGATGGTTGTTCTTGTGCAGGTACACCAATCGCAGGTCCATGTGATGACAATGGTGGTGATGCAGATGGCGACGGTTTCTGTGCTGATGTAGATTGTGACGACAACGATGAAAACGTATTCCCTCAAACAGCAGGAACATCTTGTGATGATGGAAATGCGAATACAGAGAATGATGTAATCGGAGCAGATGGTTGCACTTGTGAAGGTACTCCAATCCAAACAGGTTGTAATCCATTATACTCAGTAAGTGGTAATGATATCACAGTGACAGGTTTGAATGGAGCACATAACTCGATCAAGATTTTTGATACTGGAAATGGTTGGGCAACTGTTTACGACTGTTTTGATAACTGCCAAAGTGTAATTACTTTACCTGACGGTGAATACTACATTCAGTTGAAAGTATACGATGCTTCTTACCAAACAGTATGTGAGTTTACAGAATACTTTACCATTGATGGGGGAGGAGCAGGTTGTACGCCAGGAGCTCCTTGTAATGACAATGATGTTTGTACGGACAATGATATTTACGATGCAGATTGTAACTGTGCCGGTACTTACTCTGGTGATGCAGATGGTGATGGTGTTTGTGCAAACGAAGACTGTGATGATAATAACGGTGATCTACCAACAGCTCAAGGAACCATTTGCGATGATGGTAATCCAGAAACTGAGAATGATGTCATTCAAGGAGATGGTTGTACCTGCGAAGGTGAAGTGCCAAGTGACTGTGATATTGCCATCTCAACTGGAGCAGGAAGTATTACAATTGATGGTTTGACAGGAGCAAACGTCATTGTTCATGTTTTCAATTCTTCATGGGTTACAGTCTTTGATTGTTTGAATGATTGTGATAATCCTCAAACAATTGCTGAATTACCGAATGATACCTATTTTGTAAGAGCGACTAATTATGATGCAGGTTGGAAAAAGATTTGTGAAGTTGCTGATTACTACACTGTAACTGGAGGTACTGGCTTCGAAGCGGTTACTCAACCAGAATTTTTATTCTTCACTGCAGCGAAGGATGGCCGAGAAGTTAGCTTGAACTGGACGACCAATACAGAATACAAGAATAGCTACTTTGTAGTGGAACGTTCAGTTGATGGAATCGACTTCGATGCGATCAAAGATGTTGAAAGTCTAAGTGATACAGAAGATGCAACCAACTATCAAGATAGAGATGCGGAACCATCTACGGGTACTAATTTCTACCGCTTGAAAGAAGTATTTAATAATGGTGAGTATCGCTACTCTGGAATTGAAGTAGTCGTATTCGAAATCGATGTTGATGTATTTGCATTGTATCCAAACCCAACAGCAGACCAAGTGTTTGTCAATCTGAAAGAATTTGCTGGTAAAGCAGCAACGATTCAAATTGTAAATAATCTTGGACAGATTTTATATACTCAAAATATTGACGCAGTTTCAGATCAACCAATCGGATTCGATGTATCTACATATCCTTCAGGAATGTACGGTATGTCTGTGAAGGTGGAAGGTAAGAAGCGTATGACCAACCTTTTTGTTGTATCTAAATTGTAAAGTCTTAGCTTCGGCTAAATGATAAAACGATAGATCGGCCCTCTCAGGATATTCCTGAGAGGGCTTTTATATTTAAAAAATCATAAATCAATAATTAATGCTTTTTGGGTAAGTATCTGACTTTTATTGCCCTTATCTTTGTTATTGTAATTGAAACGCTAAGGTCTTTCAATTACTAATATCCTTCCCCCCCCTCCCCAAGAGACGAATCAAACGAGAATAATAGAGATTAGTCGTAAATACTCAATTTCTATTTTATTGTTAGAAATTATCCTAGTGACGATAAAATTGTTATTCACGCAGACCTACGATTTACAATTACCCACGAATTCTATTAGAACTGAAGTTTAACCAAACTTCTTAATTTTTCTATAAGACATTTTTTGGATACACCCTCGTATTTCAATTAAGCAACTTTGCATTGCTCTTTTGAAGCTATTGTTGTTTTAACAACTGAGTCATGGCGTCCTTATGTGATGTGCCGACTCTAATAGTTTAGGACATTTTAGTTTTTGATCGAGTTAGCTTGTATTTGATATGTATTTAAATACTTTATGTTGAAGTATTGTTAATAATTATAATTTAAAATCCATCTTTTTCTTTGACTTTTTAAACAAACAAATTGTACTCATGAAAATTCATTACAAAAATTTTAAAGGTGTGTTACGTCTCCTCCCAGCTTTGTTATTTATGCTGCTGGCTACGGGGTTGTTTGCACAAACATCTGTTTGGACGGGGGATGTCGATGCAGATTGGTCGAATTCGGCTAACTGGTCTGGCGGAGTGCCAACTACCGGTTACACTGCAATAGTGCCAGGAACTCCTCAAGGGGGGAATTTCCCAATTTACGAAGGTAGTTATCTAATTGATTACACCATTCAAAATGGAGGTACACTGACCTTTAATACAGTGATTTATAACATTGGAGTTATCATTAATTTTGAAGGGGGTATGGTAAATAGCAACGAGCTTTTTATCAACGCTGGTTCAATCACATTTGATAACGACGGTGAATTTAAAAGTTACAATAACCTAGAAAACTATGGTATTATCGACAATGCAGCTTCTGGCGCCTTGCAGATTTTAGATGGTTCTTTCAATAACTATGGAGCGGTTACCAACTTTGGAAACGTAACCAATGTAGCTGGTACAAGTATTAATAATTATGGAACTATTGAAAGTGTTGCTACGCTTACTATCAATGGTTCTTTTGATAACTATGGTGTTTTAAACTCAGCTGTTGGGTCAACTTTGATTCTTAACGGTTCTGGTTATTTAACGAACCATAATCAAGCTTACTTCGAATGTACTTGTGATCTTACTAATAGTTCTGTCCTTACCAATAATGGAAAAATGCAGGTCAACTTTAGTAGTAATTTCGCTAATGATAATACATTTCTAAACAACGGAAGCTTGGGGCTTTCTGGTGATTTAGTTAACGATGGTACATTTGAAAATAATTCAACAATAAACATTCTTGATGCTGGTGTATTGACAAACAATACATCTTTTAGCAATAATGGTAGCATAGATTTAACGATCTGTGGTTCTATTGTTCAAAATGCGACAGGAAATATTGGAGGAACTATTCTTAGTGATGGTTTGATCTATGAAATCAATGGTACAATAAATGATACCAACCTTGAATTCAGTGAAACCTTTACAAGTCTTACACAAAAGAAAGCACCTATCGCTGGTTGTAAGCCAAACGTATTTGTACAGTTACCTGAGTCAGGTTCTATCACAATTCCTACAACTACAATTGATAAAGGTTCTTACGGAAGCTGTGGTGCTCAATTAACTAGTGTAACGGTTACGCCAAGTTCTTTTACACTAGCTGATGTTGGACAACAAGTGGTTACACTTGATATCGAAGATGAATTCGGTTTTACATCTTCTTGTGATGCGATCATAACTGTTTTGGAATTTCAGGAACCAATTGCTGCTACTGATGATCCAAATATTGATGCAACATGTCCTCAAGATGTAAGCATTACTGCTTTACCAGGTGCTGTGTCGGCTTCTGCTACATGGACTGAACCAGTAGCTACTACAAATTGTACAGGTTCTACTACTACGCCTGGTTCAATAAGTATTAATTCATCTATTACTGGACCTGGTCAATCTTCTGGAGGTACGCCTGATTGTAGTCAAATACCAAATGAACTTAGTGATTTAATTTTCTTAGGTGAGTTTAATGGAAGTAAATATTTTTGCACTAATTCAAATAATTATACGTGGCAAGCGGCTAAATCTTTAGCAGAAAGCTACGGTGGTCACTTAGCTGTTGTCAATGATGCAGAAGAAAATGAATACATTAGAAATGGTATTATGGCTGACTATGCCTGGATTGGTTATACCGATGAAGCTAGCGAAGGAAACTTTGTTTGGACAGGTGGAACCTCTTCTTATACAAATTGGAATAGTGGAGAGCCTAATAATTCAAATGGTGTAGAGCACTATACTCGTATACTGAAGTCAAATGGTGCATGGACGGATAGAGATCATAACTTTTTAGCGGAAGCTGTTTTTGAATTTCCATGTCCTTCCTCAGGAGGTGGCACATCAGATCCTTGTGCAACTAACAATCTTGCAAATCCAAGTTTTGAAGATGGTGTATACCCTTGGAATGATTGGGGATATTGTAGTATAATCAACTATGCTCCAAATGTTTACTCTGGTTTGAACGCTATGAGAATACAAGGCGGTAGTGGTGGTTTTGGACAGTCTTCAGCTCAAGTAGTTGTAGGTCAACAATATACGGTTAATTTTTGGGCTAAGGCAGTTAATAATCCTGATTGGGCAGGGGCAGGTATTGAGTTCTTTGATGCCAATTGGAATACCATTCAAAACACCCAAGTTGAAATTGATGTAAACAATAGTACTTATACACAATATAGTGTATCTGATGTGGCTCCTGTTAACACGGTTTACGTTCAAGCTTGGTTTTGGCAAACAGGTGTAGTTGGAAAGATTTTTATAGATGATGTTTGCCTTGGAGAAACTACAAGTTCAGGTGGAACTTCTTGTAATAATTTTACATTAGCATATTATGATTTAGAAAATTGTTATAGTAATTCTGGAGATGGCTCTAATGCAGATTTTAGTGAATTTACCGCACAGACAATTAATAATACTGCTATTACAAGTTCTGCTACAAATGTACGCCGTGATTTAGGTAATCATAGTTGTACACCTGGTGTAAACGGCTCAGTGGGTATGTGTGTAGGAACTCAGACTAATTGTTATGCGTCTGATTATGACGCTGACTGGGCTGTTAAATTTGACGTTACTGTAGACCCAGCAGAAGATGGTCAATTAACTGGCCTTGAATTTTTTGAAAAAGCTCCACTTAACTATGACTGGATTAATGGATCAAGTGGCCCAAATAACTATCCGACCAAATATCTCATTCGAGTTAAAAAAGATGGACAATTAATTTACTCTCAAGATGATATTAGTACAACAAATGATTGGACTTTAGAGTCTTTTGATTTCTCAAATAACTCTGATTTTGAAGTTACTTCAAATGCCACATTCAGTTTTGAATTAAGAGCTTATTGTCGTGTTGGCAATGGTGCCGCTAATGCTGTTTGGGATTTAGACGAAATAAAAGTAAAAGGCGATGCTTGTACTACTTCTGGAGATGATTCTGGAGATGGAGTTTGCGAAGAAGTCCAAGTTGAATTTGTTAACAATGGAGAATGTTCTGTTGATATATATTGGTTAAATGGAAATACAGAAGTATTGTACTTTACACTTCCTGAAGGTCAGTCTTATATTCAACCAAGTTTTGAAGGCCATCAATGGTTGATTCGAAATGATTCAGAAGATGCTGAAAGCACCTTTGAAATAGTTGGATGTAATAATTATCAGGTAAATATTGATGTGACTTGTGAAACGACAATTGGTGAACCTGCGGAATTAGTTATTGAACAAATCCAAGGCTTACCAGCTGGTAGTGAATTCCCAATTGGAACTTCTGTAATCGCTTACAAATACACTGACGATTGCGGAAACGAAGAAATTTGCACATTTGACGTAACTATAGAGGCCGTCCCTACAAATCTGGAAGTTACTTGTGTTGAAAATATTGTAGTCGATGCACTGCCAGGAGCTGGTTCTTCTGTTGTTAGTTGGACTGAACCAACAGCATCTACTGATTGCTATATTAATGAAGCTTTTGTAAATAGAACAGATGATGGTCCTGCTAACGGAGAAGCGTTCCCAATAGGAACTACTTTCGTTAACTATGCAGCCATCGATTCTTGTTTCAACTTTGAAGGCTGTGTCTTCCAGGTTACTGTAAATGAAGTTCCTGCTATCTTAGAATTAACAAACTGTCCTGGAGATATCAACTCTTCTGAAGAGATTGTTGATTGGGAACTTCCAACAGCAACAAGCAATTGCTTTGAAGCTGGAGTTACAGTAACTCAGATTGGTGGTCCAACGCCTGGTAGTGTTTTCCCTGAAGGAACAACTCAAATTGTATATTTAATTACGGATGAATGTGGTAATACATTGCCATGTGATTTTTATGTAAATGTTACTCTGTGTAGCCCTGCTGGAACAGCTTGTGATGATGGTGATGATTGTACAACTAACGATCAGGAAGATGGTGATTGTAATTGTGTAGGAACATTTGTAGATTCAGATAACGATGGTATTTGTGATGCAGACGATATTTGTACAGGATCTGACGATACAGCTGATGAAGATGGAGATGGTATTCCTGATGGTTGTGATCCTTGTAATGGAAATTTAGAAGGAACAGCTTGTAGCGACGGAGATGATTGTACAACAGGAGATGTATATGATGCAGATTGTAATTGTGCAGGAA
>CALGLS010000082.1 GCA_937959375.1 uncultured Saprospiraceae bacterium | reverse complement strand
TTCGTATTCTTTTTTTGTAAAAAAAGCACGCTGTCGTTTCATCTCTTCTTCAAAATGGGTAATGAGACTAACTGCATCAGGGAATGTTTTATCCTCGCTTGCTTTCATTCGTTCAAAAATACGCATCAAGGCAAAGTGCATGGCCGTTCCATAAGAAGCTGCTTCACTTTGCACCGTTGGTACACGCAAAACAACTTCATAATAAAAACTGAGTGGGCATTTTAAAAAGCGATTCAGACTACTAATACTTAGCGTAAAGTTTTCTAAAACGGCAGCGACCATCGCTTTATCAGCCTCCGGAACGACAGGAGCCTTGCTTTCGGTAAGCGAAAGATATTCCGCATTTAGAACAATCTCTGCTGCTATTTCTCGCTCTTCGATTTCAATATCCGTTTCTTCCAAAATCTCATCAACAAAAGCAGAGCGTTGCAAGGCTTTGTTCTCCGGAGTCTTATTGGCATAAGAAATAGAAAGCGTTTCTTTTGCTCGCGTAATCGCTACATAAAAAAGTCGACGACGTGCTTCCAAGGCATCTTCCTCTCCCGACAAGGTAAGGGTGTCTGGAAAAGGAAAACGACTGCCACCTCTACTTCTCGTCGGCTCCCATTGATCTTTCACTGCATCAAGAATAAACACATGTTGAAACTCCAAACCTTTAGAACTATGTGCCGTAATGAGATTCACACCATCCGTAGCCCGCACACTTTTTTGAAGCCCAATTGGCAAACGATTTTTATCCATACTGCTTAGTAGTTCCAACAAACGTTTTAAACTCAGTCGTGGATTTTTAATCGTTTCACTTTTGATAAAATTACTGATCGTTGTCAAAACTTGCAAATACCAAAGCTTATCGTCTTGCTTCATGATGTGCGTGAGCAGACCACTTCTGTTGGTTAATCTTTCGATAAATGCGGGTAGCGAATAGTTTGGGAAATCACCAATCAAATCATTCAGCAAATCAGCACATTGGAGTATGGATGCTGGGTTTTTTAAGTTCAACTTAGCGAGTGCTTCGTTGTCACCAATCAGGTTGCGCCAGTATATTTTTTCCTTAAAACCTTTGCTCACGACATGTAGGCTCAGCTTTGTCAAGTCTCGCGGATCAATGCGTAGAAAGTTGAAATGCATTATTTTATACAACAAATATTCACCACTAAACGGACGTGCATATTCTAGCTGTAAGTATTGGAGCATGGTTCTAAAGTTTCGAACCAGCGGTAAATCTAAAATGTTGACTTCTCGTTTTGTATTATAAGGAATGCCTTTTTTCTCCAAAAGCGTCGTCAGGTTAATGATCTGTTTGTGCTTGGCATAGATGATGGCAATTTCTTGCAACGGAAAACCGGCATCTTGTAGTTTTTTTATTTGTAAAACAATATCAATATCCTCATGCATTCGATTTGGGTAAGCGACGATGCTGGGTTTGATGGTCGATGCGGCAAAGCTGTCATTTTGAGCAACTAGAAATTTTTCAATTCCCTCAAGGTTGCTGATAATTCGTTTTTCATTGTGATTAATGACCACACGAGAAGCGTCTAGAATATGTTGAGAAGAACGATAGTTGTCTTTCAAAACAACCAATCGCAAATCCGGTTGATGGTCATTGTGGAAGTCCACCAAGCTTTTAAGTCGAGCGCCTTGGAATTCGTAAATAGATTGATCGTCATCTCCAACGATAAATACGTTTGGACTTTCCCAATAGTTAATCAAGTTTTTCAAAATTCGATTTTGCGCACCGTTGGTGTCTTGGTATTCGTCAACTAAAAAGTATTGATATTTTTCCTGATAGTTAAGGAGTAGGGCTTCGTTGTTTTCAAAAGCTCTGAGTACCCAAAGGATCATATCTTCGAAATCATAACGTTGCGCGATTTCCATCATTTTGGTGTAAACCGGAAACAAATCAACCGCTGCTTTTAGGCGATCCATTTTTTGTTTGGCTTCATCCAATTTCCATTGTTTGAGATCACCTTTTTTAAATTCCTTTCGATTGACTTTGTAAATATATTCTTCGCGAAGTGGTAGTTCGCTGAGATAGGTTTCAATGTTGCTGCTGATGTATTCCGGCGTCCAATCTTCTGCTTTCATTCGCTTGAACAAATCGTGCAAATGCTTTTCGTAAAAATAGGGATCAGACGTTTTTTGTCGCAACAAATGATTGGCTGGTAATTCGTCCAATAAGGTTCGGACCAACTCCACTCGTTCAAGATCCGTAATCGGTTCAAGGTCGTAGCGTCCAAAAAGATCAAGATTATCTTTGATGACGGTATTGCAAAAAGAGTGGAAGGTATAGATGTGCACACGATGTGCCTCTGGCCCAATAAATTGCAACAGTCGCTCGCGCATGGCAATTACTCCGGCATCTGTAAAAGTAAGGCACAAAATATTGGCAGCTTGAGCATCCGTTTCCATGAGGATACGACCGATCCGCGCAGTAAGAATATGCGTCTTACCAGTTCCCGGTCCCGCAATGACGAGCACAGGCCCCTCAATTTGCTCTACTGCCTCGCGCTGACCTTCATTCAGTCGCGCTAGCTCTTTAGCAAAAGATTGGTTGTATTGTTTCAGTGTTTGTTTTTCGGAATGCTCCGGCATAGTCCTTTTGATTGAGGTGGAAAGATACGAAGAAATAGTGGAGACTTGGAACGGAGTGCTGGCTTCCTTTGAATTAAAAAAATTAGCTTGAAAATTGCAGTACCTCCAATAAAAAACCTCTTTTTAAGGTTATATCTGAGGTTTTTCAATGAAGTTTCTAAACAACTTCAATAAATTGGAATTGTCTTTTACCTTTGTTAAATAAAAAAATTTTAAAAATGTCTGCTCGTATTATCATCATCGTTGTTGTTTTCGGACTCTTGTACTTGATGCGTTATGCTTTTATTGAATTGCTTAGAGCAAGTAATTGTAGTAGCTGCAAAGGATCGGGATATTGGGAAGGAACCCGTGGGGAACGCAATCGCTGTGATAAATGTAGTGGAACTGGGAAGAGTAAGTAATGTCCTTCGACTTTGCTCAGGATGACAAACTTGGGAAGTTGGAGGTGGGGGGAAGTTCACTCAATCTCGGATTTCACGTTAGACGAGAACTTCCGTCTTCCGTCTTCGGACTTCGGTCTTTTCATTCACCATTAAATTCAAAATAAACAACCATGTTACTAAACGGAATCAAACTAAGCATCTGCATCGCAATATTAATCTCCTTATTTATGTTGAGCTGCTCAAGTACCAAAGGAGGAAATACAGGAAATGACGAAGAAGCTGCCGCAAAATTATTGATGAATCATTCTGGCTTATCCACTTTTGAATCAGTAACTGGCACACCGTCGCCAAGTAGATATATTACCATTTCATTGACTAGTGGAAGTATGATGGGACGAGAAAATGAAACCAAACTAGTCTACGATCAAGCCATGAAAAAATGGACAGGTAGCTATCAGTCAGAAAACAGATCGGGAAGAGCAGGTAATGATGACGCTGTAACCAATAAAGATAACTTAACACCAAAATCTGGATGGTTACCGTTAGTGAAAATGCTAGTTGAAAACAATATTCACACGATCAGAGATTCCAAGTCAATCGAATACAAGCAATTGGTTGCAGATGGGGTGTATTATACCTTAGATATCCGAATCGGAGATAAGCAACGCAAATACGGTTTCTCAAATCCAAGCATCTACGCCAAGCATTATACCGACATCCAAGATTTTGTAGATTTTACTAATGTAGTAAACCTACTAGAAACAGAATTCAAAACCGAAAACTAAAAATAAAAATCCCGAAACTGTCAAACAGTTTCGGGATTTTTTATTTAAAAAAAGGAATAGCCAAAATCAAAGTTAAAATTTGCCAAGTAATCGCATTCCCCACGTTAGCGGGACATTCCAATTCCAATTCCAATTCCAATTCCCATTCCCATTCTAATTCCTTATCGCATCACCACAAACTTCTCCTCACCAAGCACCACCCCATCCGATACAATCTGACAAGAGTAAACACCAGGAGAAAGTAACTGTGTCGCCACTCGATTCGTACCTAAAGAAATAGCTTGTTTCTGTAACACACGACCTAACATGTCAACTACCTTTAGTTCGTAACCAGCTGTCGCTTCTTCATCTAAACGAACTTCGAAAAAGTTATCAACTGGATTCGGGAATAAAGAGAAACTTATTTCAGGAATCGAATTTGTGTTGAGTACTTCTACAACCATAATGTCAAATACAAGACCACCAACATATCCGCCATCTTCACAAGTAATAACAAACTCAAACTGATCTGGATCTAAGCTGTTTCCATCATTTTCGTAAGTCAACAAATCAGCATCAATATCTGCTTGAGTAAAGATTGTTCCAATAGAAACAGGCGTACCATTCAAAACTAGTGTACCGTTGGTTGGTAAAGCCGTAATGGTGTATTCCAATTCTGTTGTAGAGCCACTGCAGTTTCCATTTATGTTGTTTGTCTCAATGACTAGTGTCGTTCCAATCACGACTTCATCTCCGTTTAGGTCATAGTCAGGAGCAGATCCAGAAGGCTGTGATGTTTGGAATGAATAAACAGAAGACCACTCACCTGGGGAATCACAAGTATCTTCAACACCTCTTACTCTCCAAAAGTAAACCGTATTGATTGAAAGATTTGGAGTAGGGTTAAATAGTGTTGTTGTGATGTCTGATTGGGTGTACACAATGTTGCTAAAGTCAGCTGTTAAAGAAACTTCAATCGTGTAAGTCGCCGCATCTGGTACATCATTCCAACTTAAATTGGCAATCGGCTGAATACCTGTAGCTCCGTTGTTTGGTGCGTTTAATGTAGTGATAGCTGTGCCACCTCCGCTAATAACTAAGGTCAGTGGAAGTTCCTTGACTTCAGAATTACTTGTCAGTAAAACAGTGAGATCATAACTACCTTCAGGAACTGTACCATCCGAAGAAATAGAGAAAATAGAATTCCCTGGAGGGACAATATCGTTTGCACTAAACCCTATAGTTGTTCCTGCAGGATTGTTTGTAATAGAAAGATTAACAGGGTCGCTATAACCAAGAACTGTATCAATCATGATTTCGTATTCTACCGTTTCAGTAGCACAGATGATTTGTGAAGGAGTAGTCGTTGCAAAAACGTAATCCGGTTCTGTAGTAGGAGCGATGGAAAAGTTTTGATTAGAAATATCAAAGAACACGTTATTAGCAGCTTTGATCTTCATGCGAATCTGATTACCAATAACATTAGGAACTTCAATAATCGCACTTCCAGTATTCGGTACATCTGAAGCAACAAGATGTGGATAGGTGTAGCCACCGTCTTCTGATAAAAAGATATTTACTGCAGCACAACTTATTGGTGCAAGATCAGTGTTGGAAACATCCCAAGTAACGGTTTCTAAATAACCAACGTTCCAGTTTTGTCCGCCGTTTGGATAGTTAACTAGGAAAGGTCCTGAGTTACCATTTACTTCAAAATTGATTTGATCATAATCAACACCACCACCTAAAGCAACGTTGTCTCGTACCGTCATTCTAAATTTCATTGGGCGTCCAAACTGAGGAAGTAATTCACCAATAACTGTTGTGTTGTTAACTAAATCTTGAATTCTTGGAAAGATTCGAGTTCCATGTGGTTCAGGTAACCAACTTCTAAAAAGTGGTGCGTTACCAGATGCTGTATTAGGATGCGTCTGAGGGCCTAAGTCGTATTGCTCCCAACAGTAAGTTAGCGAATCGCCATCAACATCTTCCGCAGAACCTGTCAACTCAAAAGGTGTTTGAAAAGGAATGTGAAAACCGCCTTGTCCAGCATCAGCGATAGGAGGTGTATTGCCTGTAGAAGTTAATGCTGCACAATTATCACCGTTACCGTTTTGAGAATAATTAATGATCTCATCAAAATTTGCTACGTGAAATTGATCGATAGAATTATTAGCAAGATTGGTGTTTCCGCAAATACCCGCGTAAGCCATGACAGTGACGCCACTACCTGGTTCGTAAGGTATTGGTCCTTGTCCACCGCAACTATTAAAAGTGTGATTACCACTAAATTGGTGTCCCATTTCGTGCGAAACATAATCAATAGAAAATGCATCTCCAATTGGAGAAGGTAATCCAGTTACTCCCCATGCTTTGTTGCTGTTGGTAGTGTTGCTACAAACAACGCCAAGCCCAGCAATACCACCACCTCCAGTACTAAATACGTGACCGATGTCGTAGTTGGCAGCACCGATAATGCTATTGATAGTTGCTGCGTTTTCTCCAAGCATGGTTCCGCCATTATTGTTGGTATAAGGATCAGTAGCACCATTCAGATAAATCAGTGTGTCTGTATTGTCAATCAAAACCATGGTGATGGTTAGGTCTCTTTCGTAGACACCGTTTACACGGTTCATAACTGTTACCATTGCAGATAAAACTTGTGGTTTGGTGCCACCATGAAAGTTAGCGTATTCACCAGTAGTGGCTAGGGCCAAACGGTAGGTCCGAAGATCCTCACCCGTTGGAATAAACTCAGGTAGATCGTCGTCTTCATTGAATGAAGCACTATTCGTGTCTGTTACACCACAAATGAAAGCATCTTCCTCACCTACAATTACATCCTTCTTTTGAAAAACCATGTATTGGCTCAAATCGTCATCATAAGCAGGCTCAATCAAGATTGTTGGCTCGTTAGAAAGTATCAAGGCGTGAAACCCTCTTGGACCAACATCTAGCTTAATAATCTGTCTTGGATTATCAATCCCTTGTCCGGTATACGTTCTGATTTCAGGATATTTGGCTTGTAAGCCAGCTTGCATTACAGAAGCTTCAAAGATGCCGAATTTTTGTAGTTTATTTCCTGGAACAGGAATTTCTATTTCTACATAATCTGCTTTACTCTGAACGTCACTTTTGGTTAAGCTTTGAGCTAAAACCGTTTGTAATGCCGACATGTCTAATTGATATACATCAGATTGGCTGACAGGTATTCGGAGTTCGCTCTGATTATATTGATTGGCATCTTGAACGGTCCAGATGCTAGAGGTGCTTTGTTGGGCACTCAGAAAGGATATTGAAATTCCTAAAAGGAAAATAATGGGCAGTATACTTCTTTTCATAATAAAGGTTTTAATACTAGGCTTATGGTTGGTAATAAATATGAATTTATAAGAAGTTATTATACAACTTATAAGTGTGTCCGCGAAAATAAGGCATCTCACGGAATTGCGTAGGATAAATTAGACGTTTAGCTATTCTGCTACATTAAATTGCGGCTATCTGTCCAGAAAAATATAAACTTGTCTCATTTGGGACTAACTGCTAGAGGTGAGAAATTGACTAAAAGATTTTTACTGACCTAAGCTTGCTTTTTTAGCTCGTTGCTAACGCCCGAACTTTCAACGTAGGTGAAATAAATAGCAGCAGCTAGCGCAAATGCAAAGTAAGCACAAACAATTGTCGTACCTTCAGATAAGTAATGGTCTAAATTGAACCAACCATCAAGTCGATAGATCAGAGAAAAACCGACAAGTAATTTCAGTAGTTCTGTGAAAACAGCAAAAGAACTTCTGTCCATTAAAGTAGTAAATGAAAAAATGGAGATAGCTAAGAATCCACCGCCAAGCAAAATGTCAACAAAGTCAAATTTACCAAGTTGGTTAAAAAGGTATAGCATCAAAAAGAAGTGTATGAAAAGTTGAAGCCATGACCAAATCTTTAGTGGAGTAGAAGATTCGGTTTCATATTTTTTTTGAGAATAAGGATCATCAACAAAGAAGACAGGAAATTTTTCAGCTACATCAGCAGGTCGCCAACCGGTGGGCATAAACCAAATTCGAATTTTGTCCCACCATTGTTCTGCTCGCCAAGCATCTTTTACCAGCAACCAAAAATGTTGTAGATTAATCAAAATGGGATTCCAAGTTTGTGCAGGTCGCTTTACACCATATACAGCAGGTACTTCTTTTAGTTCTTCTTGAAA
>CALGLS010000081.1 GCA_937959375.1 uncultured Saprospiraceae bacterium | reverse complement strand
TACAACGAATTGACGGGACCATCCATCTTGTTGCACGAAATCGAAATTGGTCACAACCCAATGCCAACGGAATTTTGGAATGGCCGATATGATTTCTTCCGTCGCCATTTTCCTGCAATGGCAAATCCGCCGTGGCCTTATTCAGATGAAACAACTGGATACGGTATTGACGCAGGTGCTGATGCTACTGTTCAACTAGGTAGTACACTCAACCTTTCTGGTGAAGCTTATGATAACGAAAACTTAAATACAAGTTGGCCAGTGGAATGGGAAATGCTGAGTGGTCCTGGTTCTGTGATTTTTGGAAATGCCAATTCATCCAATACAACAGTAACTTTCTCTGAGGAAGGAACTTACATTTTGCGTTTCTCGGTAACAGATTTTGGTTTGCTAAATTCCATTTCAAAATACTACACACTTGCCGATCAGTTAACAGTTGAGGTTGGTGAAGGTGGTGGAAATCCATCAACACTTTCACTGAACTGTCCAGGCGATATCAACCAAGTCATACCAGCCGGTAGTAACAGTACATCCGTAAATTGGAACATACCTTCTCCTTCTGGCAACTGTCAAAACGGAGGACTTGTTATGACGCAAACATCAGGGCCACAAAATGGTTCTACTCTTTCTGAAGGGACCTACACTGTTGTTTATCAAGCTACCGACAATTGTAATAATAACACTAGCTGTAGTTTTACTGTTACGGTTGAATCTTCTGTCATTGATCCGGGGAGTTATTGTGACGCTACAGGTACTGCTCCTTGGTTTGAATGGATTAGTGCCGTAAATTTTGAAGGGATTAACAATAATTCTGCAAAAGAAAGCTATGGTGATTTCACTTATCTGAATGCAGATGTAAACACTGGGCAATCTTATCCAATATCTATTACAGCTGCTTTTAGTTGGCAGTCAGAAGATGTATATGTTCGAGCTTGGATTGATTTTAATGGAGACAATGCTTTTCAAGGATCAGAAGAAGTTGTTTTTTCTGCGGAAGCAATAGTAACTGGTAATGGCGGCGCAACGTCAACGGTATTATCTGGAACAGTTTCTATTCCTTCCGATGCCGCTGTCGGAGCAACTCGAATGCGAGTTGCATTACAAAGAGATGCTTATGCCAATCCTTGTGGCACCTTTCAATATGGAGAGGTAGAAGATTACACGATCAATATTGGCCAAGGAACTTTGCCAACTACATTGACGATTAATTGTCCTCAAAATATATCAGTAACTGCACCACAAGGAAGCGATGAAGCAATAGTGAGTTGGTCAACACCAAGCACTGATTCAGATTGTACTTCAGGGAATGTTTCAATTACACAAACGCAAGGTTCTTCATCTGGTTCTGCTTTTCCGGAAGGAAATACAACCATAACTTATTTAGCTTCTGATGGCTGCGGTAATAATGAAACCTGCAGTTTTGTGATCACAGTTGTTGTTGATAACCAAGGACCTTCTGCTGACTATTGTACAAGTCAAGGGAACACGCCATGGAACGAATGGATCAGCAATGTATCATTAGAGCAGATTAATAATTCAAGTTCAAAAACAACCTATTCAGACTTTACAGACGAAGTTGCTAGCTTAGATCAAGGCGGAACATACACCCTAAATGTTACTGCTAGTTACAGTTGGCAGTCTGAAGATAATTATTTGAGTGTTTGGATTGATTACAATCAAGATAATATATTTCAAGCATCAACAGAGCTTGTTTTTTCAGAAGAATTTGCATCAGGAAGTGGAGGTGCAACAGCTACACTGGGTTCTACCACGATCAATGTTCCTGCCAATGCAACTGAAGGAAATACAAGAATGCGTGTAGCACTAAAACGAGACGCCTTTGCTGACCCTTGTGAAAGCTTTGCTTTTGGAGAAGTAGAAGATTATACCATTAATATTGGAACTGCTAGCAATACAGGAACACTTTCGATTAACTGTCCTAACAATATTGCAGTGGTGATACCAGCAGGAGAAAATGATGTTCCAGTTTCCTGGGATACTCCAAATGCCTCGACAACTTGTGCTGGAAATAATGTAAACCTTAGCCAAATACAAGGTGCAAATTCCGGTGCTTCTTTTTCAGAAGGCGTATATCAGATTAGCTACCAGGCAACTGACAATTGTAATAATGTAGAAACTTGCAGTTTTACAATTACGGTAACGGAGGAAACTACCACCACTGAAGACTATTGCGAAAGCCAAGGAAACACACCTTGGACGGAATGGTTGAGAAGGGTGCAATTGCAAGAGATTGATAACAACTCTTCGAAAACGACTTACTCAGATTTTACAAATTTGATTGCGAACGTAGAACAGGGACAAACAGTAGCACTAACCGTTACCGCTGGTTTTAGTTGGCAAACTTACGATACCTATTTAAGTGTTTGGATTGATTACAATCAAGACGGTGTATTCCAAGAACCTTCGGAAACAGTACTGTCAGATATCTTGTACGTTGGGAATGGTGGTGCAACGGCCGTTAATAGTACGGAGACTATCTCAATTCCCTCATCAGCGATTGCTGGGCAAACCAGAATGCGTGTAGCACTAAAACGAGATGCTTTTGCAGATCCTTGTGAAAGTTTTGCTTTTGGAGAGGTAGAAGATTATACGATTAATATCACAGAGGGATCCGTAAATTATGTGTTGAGTCTTGATTGCCCTCAAGATGTTACTTTCAATGTTTCGGAAGGATCGTCTACTGCTTTAGTAAACTGGTTAAGTCCAGGGGCTTCTACTAATTGTCAAAATTCAACTGTCAATCTAGAGCAAACTGCTGGTCCGGATCCGGGTAGCTCTTTGTCAGAAGGTGTTTACAATGTTGTTTATCAAGCAACTGATTTATGTGGCAATACAGAAAGTTGTAGTTTTAATATATCGGTAGTCGATAACAACAGTAATGAACCTGCTGATTATTGTGATGCCGAAGGTGCATTGCCTTGGTCAGAATATATTTGGAAAGTTAGAATCGGAACAATTAGCAATACTTCTTTTAAAGAAGGTTATGGTGATTTTACAAATCAAAGTACTGTGATTAGTAGGGGAGATGAAGCTGCGCTTAAAATACAGCCAAAGTTTAGTTACGAGACTTGGGATGAATACTTCAGGGTTTGGGTTGATTGGAATCAAGATGGTGATTTTTACGATAGTGGCGAGATCGTTTTTTCTGATATTTTATATGGTGATTTTAATGGGACGCCTTCGGTGAGCGGAACAATAGAAGTACCGCTTTATGCACTGACCGGAGCTACTCGAATGCGCATTGCCATGCAACGTGAAGGATATGCTGAGCCTTGTGGTACTTTTGAATTTGGAGAAGTTGAAGACTATACGATCATTGTTAATGGTTCAGGAATAAATTTAGAGGGATCATCTTCTGAGGCCTTTTTATTTATGACAGCGGTGAAAGAAAACGGTGTCTCTAAGCTAAACTGGGATTGCAATACGGCAGATCAAACTGATAGGTTTGAAGTAGAACGATCATTCGATCAAAATAACTTCGTAAAAATTAGTGAAGCAACAGTTTCCTTAAATGCAACGACTTCAAGTCATTTCACTGCAATAGATCAGCAACCAAAATCTGGTGAAAATTTCTATCGCATCAAGCAAATATTTGATGATGGTTCAATTCGCTACTCTGCTGTTCGAAAGCTTGAATATCCTGTTTTGGAAAAAGAAATTGTATTGTTTCCAAATCCAGCGATAAATGAAATCTTCGTACAACTCAATGCCTTTGAAGGTGAGCCAGTAAGGCTTGAAATAAACAATGCGCTTGGTGTGCAGGTAGCAAATGTCAATGTGGCAATTTGTACCACGGCACCACTCAAAATAGATTTAACCGATTTTGAAAATGGAATGTATATTCTATCCGTGATTCAACAGTCTGGAAAGCGAAAGAGCCAATGGTTTTTAGTTGAACGATTAGATTAATTAGGGTTTTAAAATCCCTTCACAACTCTTGTTCATCAAGCGATTTTTTCGTTTGATGAACAAGGGCTAGTCTTCGACTTTTATAAATGATAACTTGTAGATACAAGTAGTTTTTTGTAAATTGCTATTCACTTATTAACTAATCAGGTTTAAAAGATTCTCTTTTTTTCGATTAGTTTACTTTAATCCATTCCATAAAATTTTCCATTAGCTGGTCAACGGCTATTATTCACCTTTACTTAACTGTTAATTAGTGCTTTATAACTAAGCATTTAATTCCATGTACCCTATAAAGAATTATAAAGACAAAAATCAAGAATGATGAAAAATTATTTTACAACTTACCTAAGATGGTTTCAAGAAAGTTTTTTTGGTAATAGCCAATCCAAAAATAGGTTCATGCTTTCTTTAGTTAGATCATTTTCCCTTACCCTGTTTATGGTATTTTTTGGCTGTCAAGTTTTTGCTCAGCAAATTTATATAAACGAATTTATGGCCTCCAATTCATCTACCATTGTTGATGGTATAGATTATGATGATTGGGTTGAATTGTATAACGGAGGTACCAGCTCTGTTGACATCGGAGGGATGTATATTTCTGATGATTTGCTAAACCCTACGCTTTGGCAAATCCCTACTGGTAGTTCTTCTGTTACAACGATTCCAGCAGGTGGGTACTTATTGTTATGGTTTGATAAACAAACAGAACAAGGGCCATTGCACGTTGAAGCAAAACTTGGTTCAGGTGGAGAAGATATTGTATTGACAGCAAGTGATGGAACGACAACAATTGATTCCTATACGTTTGGTCCACAACTAAGTGATATATCAGAAGGTCGTGTAGGCGATGGTAACTCAACTTTTGACTATTTTGGAGAGCCAACTCCAAACGCTGCAAATGATACAGATCCTGGTGCACCATTTACTGATGCGCCAACTTTTAGTATT
>CALGLS010000080.1 GCA_937959375.1 uncultured Saprospiraceae bacterium | reverse complement strand
TGAATTTGTGGTATTGAGTGTGGATGGTAAACTGATGTATCAGTCTCCTAAAAACTCCAATGAATTTATCTCGCAGCGTTTGGATGTTTCTAATTATCCAGCGGGTCAGTATTTTGTAAAAGCAAAGAATCGACATAAGGTCCTTAGTGCTGCTTTTGTAAAGCGGTAGGGGGATTTCAATAAATGTAAAACCGCAAAACGCTGAGTTGAGCAAAGTCGAAGTATGATAAAATTAAGTTATAAAAGTTGTCAAAAATCGCGACCTTCTAAGCTAGGATATCGTTAACAGATATCTTTTACATTTTAACTTTTTCAGTTTTACACTTTAGATTTACCTCCCATGCTCCAAACGATCTCTTTAATCCTAATGTCTTCTTTCTACATCTTCGCAGGTGTGATGCACTTCCGTAATCCTAAACCCTTTCTAAAAATTACACCACCATGGGTTCCCGCTCCAAAACGGGTCAATCTTTTAGTTGGTGCTATTGAAATTATTTTAGGCATTGGTCTTTGGATTCCTACTTTACAGTCCTATGCCGCAATGGGAATTATTGCTTTATTAGTGGCCGTTTTTCCTGCAAATATTTTCCATCATCAGTTAGCGAAGAAGGAAGGAAAACTAGTACTTGCTACGATTATTCGTTTGCCAGTGCAGGGACTTTTAATTTGGTGGGCTTATACTTTTATTTAAGAGCATGTTTAAATTTAGTTTCCTATGAAAATCAAGAGTTTATGGTTCTCGCTAACAATTTTTTAATGAGCTTAGCGAGCTAACTGAATTCTAAAATTGGACGCGAGGTTCATAAAACATTGATTTGCAATTAAATGGAAATTTAAACATGCTCTTAGTACTCCCCGTTTGAGAGCGATTCTAATTCACATTTCAATTCTAATTCCAATTCTTTAAGTATTTTCACAAAAAATGAAACTCAACGTGCAATATTTCTTTTAACCAATGGTCATTGATATAGAAGTTGTTTAATAACTCTACAAATAAGGAGAGCATAAAACAAACTAAAGCGCATTATAACTAAACACTGAAACTGACATTTGTGGCTTTGCCGCTTAGGACTATGAATAAATGACGATTCACCAACAACAGTTGAAAAAAACAATTTCTGAGACGGAAATCGAGCTAATAAAAGCTTGTAAGGCAGGAGATCGCCAGGCCCAAAGTAGGCTCTATCACCGCTATGCCCAGTCGATGTTGAACGTGGCTTATCGAATCGTATGGAATAAAGAAGATGCTCGTGATGTATTACAAGAAGCATTTATAAAAATATTTAGAGGAATGGATGCGCTAAAAGAAGTCAATACATTTCCCGCTTGGGTTAAGCGAATTGTGGTCAACACGGCAATCAATCATCATAATAAAAACGGTAAATGGTCCTTTCTCGAATTAACTGATCAGGATACCCCAGAGCTAACAGAAACCATTGACGAAAACAGCATTCAACTGAACGTAAAAAATATAAAGCAAGGTCTTTTGAAATTACCAAAAGGCTATCGAACCGTATTAAGTTTGTATTTAATTGAGGGCTATGACCACAAAGAGATCGCATCTATTTTGAACATTACTGTGTCCACTTCAATTACCCAATACAACAGAGGAAAAAAGCGTTTGAAGGAATTATTAACAGCAGAACAGTAGCCAATAATCTACCGCCATAAAATTGCTTTAAATAAAAAATCCAATGGATAAATTAGAAGACTTTTTTAACGAAAACAAAGATCAGTTTGACTACATTGATGCTTCCGAAAATGACTGGGAGCGACTCAATGCTAAGCTGGATAATAAGGGGAAAGCTGTCGCAAAACGTAGATCCTTAGCACCAATTCTTGCCGTTGCAGCTAGTGTTGCTTTGATACTCAGTTTTGCGCTATACCAGTTTCGTTCTCAACCGCCTACCGCAATAAAGTCGCTTACAGGTTTAGATCTAGGGATGCAGTTTCCAGAAGTAGCTTTGCAAAATCCAGATGGCGAAACAGTTGCTTTATCAGAATTGAATGCGCATCTTGTGCTCGTTGATTTTTGGGCCTCCTATTGTATGGTTTGTAATGAAGAAAATTGTTACTATTTTAAGCCATTATACAATGAATTTAAAGACAAAGGTTTTGAAATTTACGCCGTCTCTGCTGACTCTAGCGCACATAGTTGGATGAATGCTATTCAGCGAGATCAACTAGATTGGGTACAAGTTTCTGACTTAAAAGGTTTTGAATCTCCTATCTTTGACGCTTTCGATGTTAATTCTTTACCTACCAACTACTTGTTGGATCAAGAAGGTCGAATTATCGCTAAAAATATAAACGTAGATGAACTAGAAAATACCCTTTACGGAATGTTTGCCTACAAATAGATCAAGTAATAAAACAAATTTAATTAAGTATAAAATTTTCTAACAATGAAGTATTTACCAATTCTAATTGCAGCCCTATTTTTTATGAGTTGCAACAATGGCAGCCAAGATGCAGCCTCTACCACAGCAGTAAAAGATAACTATGATGCTATTCCATGGATGACTTTGGAGGAGGTTCAAAAAGCAAATAAAAAGAACCCTCGCAAAGTATTAGTGGACGTATATACCCCTTGGTGTGGACCATGTAAAATGATGATGAACAGCACATTTAAAGATCCTGAATTGATCAACTACATTGGCAAAAACTATCACGCGGTGAAGTTCAATGCAGAAGGCCCAGATCCGATTAAAGTAAAAGGAAAGGAATATGCAAACCCGCAATTCAACTCTACACTTCCTAAAAATCGTAGAAATTCTCCTCACCAATTTACATCAACATTAGGCGTTAGAGGCTACCCTACTATTATTGTTTTTGACCCTGAGCTGAACAAATTAGAGCAGGCAGTTGGATTTAGATCAGCTCCACAATTGATGGAATTTTTGAAGAATTTGAAAGGATAAAAAAAGTCAAAATCAAAGTCAAAGTAGCAATGGCAATAAAGTCAAAGTGGCAATGGCAATGAAGTCAAAGTGGCAATGACAGTTTTCCAATAACGCGATGCACTGCATTCGCTGGAAAAACTGACATTGCCACTTCTATTTTAACTTCACTGATACTTTGATTACAACTTTTATTTTGACTTTTTTTACCAAAACTAAAGTCCTGTTGGCCTCACTCGATTAATCACCAACTTACCAACTTCTCTCCCCTGATCTACTCCATAATCAATCGCTGGTCGGTAGTGAATTCCACCATACAGACGGCTAACTGCAGCTTCATCTGAAGCGTTTAAGAAAGAGGTAAACGACCTTGCCGGCAAACCATATTCCACTTCAGTGCTATCCACAAAAGCAAAATTATCGCCATAAATATTAGTCAACGTAATTGCTGCTGCTGTTGAAATTACACTATGTCCACTTGTGTACTCAGGGAATGGTGGTGTCTGCAAATGTGGCAACCAATCTTCATCAATTTTTCTGTTAATGACCGTTTCAGGTCGCACCAAATTAGAGCGATACTTTTCGTCCCAACAGCTAATAAAACCATCAAAAAGAGCAATGGAAGTCATCGCATAAGTTTCTGCAGTTTTCATCAAATCTGCTCCTGAATTGGAAGACGCGATGTAAGCAATTCCCATCCAATGCCCACCAGGTGTAATTTTCTTTGTAGCATACATTGCGTGTCCTTTATGATGTGACACATAAGGGTTGCAATCCCAGAATTGAGCAATATCTAAATGTTCCTTAGTTGCATTTTTCACAACGTTATAAACCTCCATCAATTCTTTATAAAATTTACTATTCTTATCCATATTGAAAGGCGTAGGTGGAGGTGGTACAAATTGCTTTGCAGAGTCCAATACCATCGGTCTGATCTTCATCCAGTGTGGTTCAATACCATCCATATAATCTGGAGGAGTTGGCGTCCACTTCGTTACATCTTCGGGAATGCTGTATTTAGGAAATGTTCTGGTCTCTTTGTACATATCCGTATTTGCCCAAGCAAGAATGTGTTTACTTACCGCTTCGCCATATTTGATAGATCGTTCGTACACATCTTTTGGAATCTTCATGGCTTTGTATTTTCCCATTAGCTCCATTTCAAAATCTTCAATAGTAGGTTCTGAAAATATTAAGGCTTTACCCGTCGCTAAAAAAGCTTTTGAACTTGCCAACGGATAGCAATACGTTTTTCCAGCTTCTGGTTGTGGAAACGCTTCAAGACCTTTCAACTGACC
>CALGLS010000079.1 GCA_937959375.1 uncultured Saprospiraceae bacterium | reverse complement strand
TTCATTTTTTCCAGAAAGAGTTTATCTATTTATCACCTAAGGTCAATTACATTTACAATACTGCGAATAAAGGAAGTGGTCTGTCTTTGGAATTAACTTTTGGAATCATGTTTCGGTTTGAGAATGAGTATGATTACTAGACATGCAAAATGTTAGAGATCATTATTGCTTCTTCTTACGCTTTCTGAAACCATATTTCAAATCAAAACCATGTGATTTTATTTTTTCGACATCAGTTCTATTGTCTGTAGTCTTTTCGGAGTTTCCCAAAACTCCATTTAGAAATTGTTCTATTTCTTGATAGCATTGATAAGCATCTTTAACTTTATGAAATCCTACATTTTTTAATTTCGGATTAACAATAAAATTTTCTTTTGGTCTTTGAACCGCTCCTGTATACGATAGAATTTTCACTAATTCAAAATCAAAAATATAACTAGGATATAGAAACGCTGGTTGTCCAATCTCATGAAAGAGATAGCTCATGTTTTCAAACGGACTATCAAATTCTGAAATTGCGTCTACCCAATGAAGTTCTTTCTTTTTCCTCCAACTCCCAGGAACTTCATATTTCAAATCATCTAAAAAGTATTCCTTTTCCTTTGTTTTCAAAAAAAGCACTAACTCATCTTTTGAATAAAAAAAATAGGCGTTCGGAGTTTTAGATTTATGGCAATGTTCTAAAACATATTTACATTGATAAATCTTTCCACAAAACCCAATAAGTAAACCAAGCAAATACAAATCCTTTTCAATCTTATCCGAGATCGGTCTTAATGTTATGAGGCTTCCATAGTTAAGTAACTCATCTAATTTATTTTCAGTGTCATTTAACTTGGGAGTTTCTACTTTTTGCTCCTGTCTTTTGTAAATAGTAGTTTTGTCCAATCCTAAAGATTGCACACCATCATAGTAGTCTTTATATTTTGAAATTATTTTCAAGAGCTATTTCTCATCTTTAACAGAAAGGGTATTAATAACATTTCAAATACAACCGACAACATCACATCTTCTCCAAAAAATCCAACTCCTCTCCTACTGCTTTTAATAACTTGTCCGCATCTCTCAGCATCTTAGCAATTGATCGAGTTGCTTTTTTATCTTCTACGCTAACACTTTTAAAGGTCGCAATCGCATCTGATATTTGTCCTTCTGCTTTCTTCAAATTTTGTTTAGCATAATCTGGCGTCCATTTTCTTCCTTTAAAATTCTTGTTCTTTGCCTTGATGTAATCATTGAACAAATCAACTGAGTTGTTATACTTTTTAAAAGTCTCATCCATTAATTCGGGCTGACTATGCAAATCGTATAAGTTGGCGTTCTTTGTGGTATTTTTTCTCCAAGATTCAATCAATCGAATCCCTTTACCTAGGCTTTTTGAGCGACTTACTTCTTCTTTCATTTTTTCCTTTTCGCTTTTGCTCAAATATGCAGTGATTAGCGATTCGTAGTCGTAGCTTGTCGCTGACTTAGCTGCCTCCGTATTATTTTCAAAATCAGAATAAGTCATTGGGTTTGCTGCCAATTGCCATACTGGGTCAAAGGGCATATGTGTTTTTGCAAATTCTGTAGCTGGCATATCACACCATTCTTTACCATATGATTTGACAAACTTTCGACCATCTTCTACATAACCTGCCCCCCAAGTTGCGTCGTATAATTGCCAAGTTCCGTTGACTTTAATAGCGTTCCATGCATGACCTATTTTTCGATTTAATTTCCCTTCTGCCGTTTTGGTGTAACCCGTAACGACATAAGATTCATACCCCAAGGCACCTACTAGTTCATCAAACAAAAGTGCGTAATCTTCACAGACACCTTTCTTTCGTTTGATTACCGTTTCCAATAAGTACCTGCCTTGTTCTTTTTTATTTCTAAATTCTGAAAGCTTTTTTCCAAAAGTTCCATTCTCGATTTGTTTCATCTTTTTGACATCGTACTTTATGTTGTGAGCCAGCCAGTCAAAAACAGATTTGACAGTATCTTCCTTGAATTCAATTCCTTTGATTGTTTCAGTAACAAAACTGGATTGCGCGAATGAGAATTGTGAGATTAGTAGGAAAAGGATGGATAGTTTTTTCATTATCGGATTCGTTTTTTGAATATAAATTCAGGTTAGACTTCTAACAAGTCTCTAATATAACAACTTAATTTCGAAGTAAAAAAAACAATGACTTACTTCAGATAGATACTGATAGTTTTTAATCGTGGATCAATCTCAACCCAACTGGTATCTTTTACATCAGGAATGCAATCTATCATACTTGTTCCTCTAGCACATCTTCTCAGTGAATATTTGCCTAGATGAATCGTCATTTCATAAACAATTTGACCACATTCACCTAACCAAGCACACGTTATGATTTTACGCTTATCGTTTAATTCTTTTTTGCTAACTAAACAAGGTGATATTCCATCACACCAGAACCCCTTAACATCTTCACGGTCCATAAAAGAAAAAACAGTAGCTAAACGATACTCTAATTGAATGCAAAAAATCAAGCTAAAGGCGCCTTGCTTTTCTTCCTCATCTTTATCAATTAATTTACGGGCCCAGTCTCCAAACGAGATCAATTTAAATTTAATCTTCGCGCTTTGAGGTGTTGTCAACTTTTCACACCGAAACAAATCCACCAATGCAGAAGATGCCATAGCCTGATCAGGATCAAGTTCAACTAATTCAATGAATTTTGTAATGTCTTTGTCAGAAAATTTCCCCTTTCGTTCTATCCAATTTTTAAACGACCTGTAGCGATAGTGTTCACTATGAGGATCTTCTCCCTTTTGAAATTCGAGGATTTGCTTCGCTAGCTCAGATGCTGAAATGAATCCGTATTCTAGCCATTTTGGATGGTATTTTAAGTTTGTGCCGGTAGGTAAATTTTAGATTATTTTATTGTTCCCGTTTGGAGAATTTATATAGTTAATCTTTAGAACCTTATATGTCTATAAAAAGTTTCAAACGGAGTGAAAGTTGCATTTTTTTGGCTCCTGAGCAAATTATAGTAGGTAACTGATTATTAAGAGTTGGATTTGCTATGTGTTCATATTGCCTAATGGTTAATCGCGATTTTTTACCATATGGATACATAAGGACACATAGATTACTCAATAGATTTTGCCCCTCTTTGACAAGAACCAATTTTTTACTTGTTTTGAATCCAAAATTAGTTCCACTACGATCAATTTTTCAGCTGAGCTAAAAAAGAACCTCAGCGCCCTCTTCTGAATCTGACCGCTTCCTACGGACAAACTCCGCGCCTCAGCGCACTCAGCGTTCAAATCTGCGTTTGAGAGAAAATTCACATTCACATTCACATTCACATCCCTACCTATTCTTCCCAGCAACACCATGCAACTCCTGCCCAACAAAGCCTTCCGGAAATTCTTCAACCCCTGGGAAACCCAACCGAATGTCACGACCATCATGCGGAATATAAGCCGTTCCAAATATCCAATCCCAAACACTTAGACTGAGACCAAAGTTAATTCCAGTTTGACGATCAGCTGGCAAGTTGTAACTGTGGTGCCAGATGTGCATCTCAGGGCTATTGAAAATGTATTTCATAAATGGCCCTAAAACGAATGCCCCAATCAGTGCGGATACTACTGGAAAAATAATCGCATAGTCAATTGCAGCGCCATAAGTACTCATTAGAACCAAACCGATTAAGGTACCAAAAACACCACCGGTAATTCGTCCATCTACGCTAATATTCGAATGGTTGTAATGTCCAACTGCTAAAGTGAAAATATGAATGACAAAAAAATCATTCAAGCCAATTCCTATCATCGCAAGTGGAATGTATTCCAACGTTCGGTAAACGATGTTCTCCATCCAATGATAGCGTAGATGTGCTGCAAAGCCCATTTGTTCAACCGAGTGATGTACTTTGTGGTATTCCCACAAAAATGGTGAGGCATGAAGCAAGCGATGGATCCACCATTGCACAAAATCCCGTACCATAAATCCTAGTAACAAATGTCCCCACAATGGCCAAGAGGCCACCTCAAAGGCAAGAAGATTGCGAATTCCTAAAGTTCCTAGTAGATCCTTGAAAAGTTGGACAAAAACATCTGATGCAGCATTGTATATGATAAGTGAGAAAAGAAAGAAGTTGAAAAACATATAAAAGAAATCCAACCAGAAGTCCTTTCGGAAGCGTGGCTGATCTTTTCGCCAAGGAGTAAGCCATTCCAAACCAAAGAAGAAGGCAGAGATTAGAACCAACCAGAGAAAATAGTTGTGATACCAAGGCTCAGACTGAAAAGTTATCTCCCGGAATAAATAACCGGCATAACTTTCATATGCATTTCTAAATGTATCGAAATAAGTCATTTATGTTAAACAGCTTTTTTAGCAAAATGTTTGGTTTAACTTTAAGTTTGTCTTGAAGTCTACAGAGATTGTAGAATGAGGTTCAACATCTAAATTTCACTACTTTAGTTTCCGACGTTCCAATTCTTCCTTAATGAAAGAATATTCTCGACTCATGTCACCTGAAACTGCCGTATTTTCTTTCGCTCGTCGAATCAGATATGGAACCACTTCTTTTATTTGCCCGTAAGGCAAATACTTAGAAACAGAATAACCTGCATTGGCAAGGTTAAATGAAAGATTATCACTCATTCCATAGAGTTGACAGAAGTTGAGGTGTGGATGCGATTTTGGAATATTGCGTTCTCGGATTAATTCAGCCATGAGCCGAACGCTCTCCTGATTGTGGGTCGCGTTACAGAATCCAATTTCCTTATAGTTATCAAGACAAAAACGGATACCCATATCGTAGGCATTATCGGTTGCCTCTTTGTTGATTTGAATCGGTGAAGGATAATCCATCTCTTCGGCACGTACACGCTCTTTTTCCATGTAGGCTCCACGTACTAATTTTGCGCCAAGCAAATAACCTTCATTTTGTGCTAACGAAAACGAATCAATTAGATATTGCAATCGATCGTGGCGATACATCTGATACGTGTTATAAACAATCACTTCATTTTTGTTGTAACGCTTCATCATGAGGCGTACGAGGTGATCAATGCTATCTTGAATCCAACTTTCTTCTGCATCAAAAAAGACACCTACTTTTCGTTCATGTGCTAAGTGACAAATGGCATCAACTCGCTTTAGAATGCTGCGGTATTCGGAACGAGTTTCGCGTGTCAACGGTTCTCCTTTTTGGATACCTTCCAACAAACCGAAACGAGCGAGTCCAGTTATTTTAGTACTAATGACGGGCACACTTGCATTGGTGTATGCAAATTCGATGGCACGCATATTCTCATTCATGGTAAAGTTGAAATCCTTTTCTTCGGTTTTCGCTTCAGCACCATAATCTAAGATCGATTGAATATTGGACTCGTATAGTTTAGAGATCGAAGGTTGAGATTCGAGCAAGGTACGTCCTCCCACGAATTGCGTAAAGATCGTTTCTTTTATGATTTTATTGACGAAAGGTAAGCGCATTTTCAAGGCAACAAGACCAAGTGAGGACATGTAGTCTACCAACCATTGCTTATTCATCATGTTGAATAACCAGGCGGCCTTTTTTAGCTCTTTGTTTGATTTGCTTGAAAAAGCAATTTCCGTATTCGAAAAATCGATGGCTTCTTTGGCAGCTCCCATCCGTGTTTTTATTTTAATGAGTTTCCTCGTTAGTTTAATTTAAATTCCTGATTTTTTTTGAATTAAATCAGGTCTTTTTGTTCCAAATCCCCCAGGCATATTCCGCTTGTGCAACGAGCATTTCTAAACCATTTTTCACTTGACAACCTCTGGCGTTTCCGTTGTTCAAAAATACAGTTTTTTCCGGATTATACACCAAATCGTAGAGGCTATTCCGTTTCGAAAGCAAATTATATGGAATATCTGGCGCAGTCTCCACATTGGGATAGGTCCCAAGTGGCGTGGTATTGATAATCAAGGAATACTCGCTTAGTAAACTCCTGTCCAAATCACCGTAAGTTATATCCCCTTTTGCTAAGGTTCTGGACACCCTTAAGTAAGGAATTTCTGCTTGACGCAAAACGTATGCTATCCCTTTTGACGCACCACCTGTTCCTAAAATTAAAGCTCCTGTTGGTGTTTCATTTAACCAAGTAAAGAGTGAATCTCTAAATCCTAAAACATCCGTATTATGGCCTTTGAGCATGCCATTTTCCATGGAAATGGTATTCACCGCTCCGATATCTTTTGCTTCTTCTGAGAGTTCATCTAAGAATGGAATAACAGCTTCTTTGTAGGGAATGGTCACATTGAGTCCCTGAAGATTAGTTTGTGCTTTAAGCAAATCAGGAAACTCGCTAATTGATTCTAATTGGTACAACTCGTAGAAACAATCTGCGATTTGCTCTACTTCAAACTTGTTGGTAAAGTACCTTTTGGAGAAGGAATGGGTTAGCGGCTTACCGATTAATGCGTATTGTTTCAATGCTTGTTTTTGTTAATTGCACTTATAATGATTTCTGCCTCTTCTTTGAACTTTCTTATTTCTGGTAGGAAAACTTTGTAAGTAAGAAAATATGCCGAAGCAACTCGATTCTTATAGTCTTTGTCTGTCAAGGCATAGTTTATAAAACCAGACATCTCCTTTTTATAAAGGTAATCCGCCCACCAGTCATAAGTTGATTTCCAATGTGCATAATTTTCTTTAAAATCATTTGCCCTCATTTCATCATCAACTTCTACTTCTAGCATCCTTTCAGTATAAAAATTAATGATGCCATTGACTAGACTATCGTTAGATATTTGGTTTGCAGTGTTGAATTTTTTCAAAAGATTAATACCTCTAAAGTCAAATGATATTTCGGGAAAACCTAAAATCAAAAAAGCGATTCGTGGTTCTTCTTCAAAATCTTTTTTTGTAATGGAATCATTTAATATTTTATGAAAATATTTCTCCGTGTTTTTATAATACAATAAAACTTCATCCACTTCCTTGATATCATTTTTAAGATCTTCACTTACGGTGTTTAATATCTTTTGCAACTTATTTTCATCCGCTCTTGCTTGATTCCAATTGTTGATGGAAACTGCGATTAGGATACCTATTACTAGGAATACAATTTCTTTAAGTGCAGAAAATATGAAGTTCTTTTCTTTTGACATTTTTCTTATTTAGTGCCACCTCAGTAATCCTAAAAACTTTGCCCCCTTGGACTTACAGATCTTCTACCTATTATTAATCCTTTGAACTACTTCCAAATTTCTCAAGTAAAAAGACAGTAGCAAAACCCAACACCATACATACAACAACAGCGATAACCAAAGGTTCGCCCACTGTATATCCAGATGGGAATACGTTCTGTTCCATTAGTATCTTTTTAGGAATGATGCCACCAGCTAAAGAGTCAATGATGGTACCTTCTTCAGTCATCCACTTTGTTGGATTCCGCCAAGGCCAAATCTTATTCAAAGAACCGAGCATAAAGCCCGTAAGAATCGCCAAGGTAACCGATCGATAATGTTTAAAGGTCCAAGACAACAAACGCGAAACCGTCATCAATCCAGTCAAGCATCCCATTGCAAATACAAACATCGTTAGCAACTTATCAGGAGCAAGTGTAGTCAATGCTGGCTTTAAGGTATCTGTGATAATAAAGGAATACATGCCCATCAAAAGCAAAATAAAGCTTCCAGAAATGCCCGGTAGAATTAAAGCAGAAATTGCGATCATTCCAGATATGAAAACAAAGAAATAAGAGGATGATCCTTCGGCAGGACTCACCGTTGTTATTCCGAAGGCAACAAGGGTTCCTATGAGCAATGCCAAGAATTCATGTCCACGCCATTTCTCTATCTGCTTCCCAACATAAATTGCCGATGCGATGATTAATCCAAAGAAGAAAGCCCAAACGGCTGGTGGATAGTTTTCTAATAAAAAGGAAATTCCAAACACTCCGACTACGACTCCCATGACCATTCCTCCCAAGAGAAAGACCAAGAAATTTCCATTGATGGCATTCCAAGCACCAGCAAATCCTTCTTTACGAAAAGTAGAAATAAGTGATGGCCCAAATGCTTTAATCGAGTTCAGTAATTTTTCATAAATCCCAGTGATAAAAGCAATGGTTCCTCCCGATACTCCGGGTATAACTTCTGCCATTCCCATGGCCATGCCCTTGAAGGCTGTTCCTAAGCGATTTTCCATTTGGCAAATGTAAGGATTTTGAATTAGAATGGGAATAGGTGTGGGAATTAGAATTAGAATTAGAATGGGAATGGGAATGGGAATGGGAATGGGAATGGGAACCTGCCTAGCTGATAGGATAGGTTAGAATCTGCCTAGCTGTAGGAATCTACTGTGTATACGCGGGTCTCGCAACTAAAGGCGCTTAACTTCCTTTTATTTCCAGTTTTATAAACGTGTCGCACCTAAAGGCGTTTTTCGTAATCCCTATTTTGCTACTCACTAAACTCTTTTTTTGTAATTACTTAGAGGGCCCATTAAATCGAGTGAAAGCGCCTTTAGGTGCGATATGTTTGTAATAATAGTAAACGGAGATTTAGTCAAGCGCCTTTAGGTGCGGCACCGTCACTTGCTTCATTTTACTTAATCTAGCATCTTTTTAGTAGGAAAATCTTATAAAAGAATTCAACAAAACATGTCATAACTTATGTATATGCAGTAGCCCCTAGGCAAAGGTAGAATGCCCCTTAGACGCAGGCTCACGAATTTGGGCAATTGAAGTTGTAATTGAACTTGAGATTGCGTTTAAACTTCCAGTGAAACGCTAACTCCAACTCTATTGAAATGATCTCCAACTCCCCCTTTATTACTCCCCTCCATGCTTCCTTCCTTTAGCCTCTCCCTTCTTAAACATTGCTTCTTCCTCCTTAATCTGCTTTTGAAAAGCCTCATCTGGTTTAAACTTATCAATTCCACTAAGGTCTGGCTTGCCAGCATCAATCCAAGCCGTGTACCAGGCACAACCCAAGGCGTAAACAGAAGCACGCATCCGATCTTCCACCATACCATCAAGTCGGTCGCTATAGGCTTTTGCATAATCTTCGCATTGGGTATAGATGGTTTTACCTAAGCGATCCTCAAAACAGAATTGTTTGTCTTCCGCAATGGTCTCACTTAGTGATTTCTCAACCAATAATACACTGTCAAGATATGAATGACTCTTAAGGACGATGTCCCAATAAAATTCTTGTGGATCAGAAATGTAAGTCGCTTTACCTACAAAGAAATCATAATTTTTATCAGCGAATAATTCGGGGACACGGCTTTCCCAAAATGCATGAATACCAACTTGGTCAGTGAGTTGACCATTGTAATTTTCGGTGGTATGTAGCGGGACATGTGCATCACCTATATAATGACCGAAATCAGCAGAAAGACTTAGAATGTATTTGATGTTTTTATCTTCGAAAGCTTTGGTAAGGCGGTTTTGCATACTTATCAAATTGTACGGTAGAATACCATATTCTGAAAAGTGATCTTTCGCAAAAACGGTTTCGGTTTTAAGTTCAACTCCAGTTTCATCGTAGTAGAAAGCTTTAAAAGCTTCTGTGTCAACCAACCAATCTTCTTCGTAGAAATTAGGTTGAATTTGATCTTTGAAGAAAGTGCGGTAATTCTTTTGATCGATTTGAATACTTTCTTTTTTCAGTTTTCGGAGCGTTGATTTTCTTGTGACATTTAGAAATTCATCGTCAATTAACTCTACCGCTTTATCTCCAAACAATTGAATGGTATCTCCTTTTGGGCTAACCATACTCACCTCTGTATATTTGACCAATGCGGAGGTCCAATCGCGAGGAACGTTGTCGAATGGGAAAGTTCCCCAATGGTCGATATCGATGTAATGACGCACCGCTTCATGTTTGGTGGCGTAACGTCGTTTATCTGGATCGACGGCATGTTCGGTTATGAACTCAATGTGTTTTTTATAAAAACCAAAAATATCTTGAGGCAGTGTAAAAACAGCCATTCGATTGATACGTCTGTGCCCAAAGAAGCCCCAGTCTGGACTGAGTACAACAAAAGAACTACAGGTAATTAATACCAGTAATAGAAAAATACTAACTTTCGAAAAATGATTCATATTGCCAAAATATTTTACCAAAGACACGTTGTTGTACCAATAAAAAATCGCCATTGCTACGATACACGTTATAACGTCCAATATCTGATTTACTACCTGTTTCAGGATTAAAGATTACATTATCTTTCGCATCCACACCTCCTGTTGGGTGGAACCTTACCGATGTTTCTTCTCCCTTTTTATTTTTCACCGTTACGATTGCGAAAGGTACCATTGACATAATGGCTTCTTTATCCTTTTTTTCATTTTGATAGCCCTCCGCAATTAATCTATTAAAATCATTAAAGAACTTTTCACCCAAGCCTCTTACAAAAGGTCGTGTAATTTTTGGTGTTACATTTTCATAAAACGGTGAAACAATATAGTCATTATCATTCCCCTTTCTTTGTATTTTAAAAGATTTGTTTTTTTGTTTCGGGTATTCTATTGATATAAAATCAATGTCTTTTGATTTATCTGTAAAAACGGTACGGTCTCTCCAGTCGTCACCATCAATTCGATATCTCAATCGAAGGTTTCCGTCAACTAGCGGATGATACATCGCATAAGGTTGTTCTGCATCTTCCATGATCATGTAGGTCGCACGCTCGTTGTTGGTAGTTCCCCCAACGTAGTAGGTTTTCATAATTTCACCTTGCAAATCATAGATCTCCACTTTCACACCATGAGAAGCTAATGTTTTTACGATTACGGGAATTCCGTTTTTAGGTGGAATAAATTTCATTTCAATTCCACTAATTGTTTGTAGTAAATTCCCAATCGCATCTGGTCGAGCACGGTGCTTTTCATTAAAAGTCCAGTGGTCATCCTTTCGATCTAAAGTAACTTTAAAGCCAGATCTATCCGCAATAAATATTTTCCCAATTTGGTCGACATTCTTTACTGCAAAGTCTCTGTCACCTGCTTTTATGGTGGTTATATGTCCTTTATCTTCTTGGGTAAACCAGAAGACTCCTGCTCCTAACAAAAGAAAAGCCAATAATAATATTAAAGTTTTTTTCATGATTTTCTATTTATGAGGTTGGCAATTCATCTGACTTTAACTGAGTCAAAATCCAACCTCCAGCTCAACAAACGCTATCCTTAAGATGCGTATTTTCGTCTTCGAACAAAATTGTATAAGAGTCCAAAAAGCAAAAGGAATAATAATGGTAAACCGATGTTTATTGCTTGCCACTTTGTTTTTTCAGTCCTTGCTCTTGTGGTGTCAAGCATTCTTAACTTCACTTCTTTTGATCGCGACTCTAAAACACCAGAGTCGTCAACCAGATATTCTAAAGAGTTGATTAAAAAATTCTTATTGCCATAAATCCGTTTGTCGTATGGATTAAATCCTAAGGTTTTTACTTTTTGTGTTTCAACATCAACAATTAGATTCCGAGCTAAGTCTCCATCAGAAACCACTATCATTTTAGTTGGTGTACTTCTAGGAATGTATTTCAGATTCATACTTTCCAGTCCGTCCAACATTTCCTGAGGAACTCTATTTTCATACAACGACGGAAATTCACCTTCCAACAAAACAGCAATAGGTTGTGGTGATTTATTGAAAAAATCTTCCTTTGGCTTTTGCCTTAAAATCTCAAAATTCAACTCAATTGGTGTTCGTTGGATTTTCGTATATTTTGACGAAGTCAACAAAATCGTTTTCTTAATTGGCGTTTTGGTTCGGAACGTATCGATTGAACTTGGAAATAAAAAGTTGATGCGCTCCAAGTTTTTGACAATCGGATGCGTAGAAGTGGGCGCCACCACAGGATGATAATACCAAGGGAAAAAATCATACTGAGGCCCGTCGCCCAACTGTCCTGTTACCAAGGGAATTTGAGTACACTCCAAATCTAAAATCAAGTTTGGTTTTACTTTAACGCCATAGTTGAATAGCATGTCTTCTAAGGCTAAGTTATTTTCTTGCGGAAAGAAGCGAGGCAACATTCGGAGGCTATCTAGGTTGACCCCTAATTGGTCAATCATCCACATAACAGAACCACCACGCATGACGTATTGATCGATCTTAAATTTATCTTTAGCAGAAAAAGCCGTTTTTGGTTTTGCAATCACCAGTGCTCCTACTTCATCTGAAATAGAAACGATGCTATCCAGGTTGACTTGTCCGACATTATACTTCTTATAGATGGCACGTTGAATATCTAGTAGTTGAATCGTTTCTAATTCGCCATGCCCCGTTGTGAATAGCACTGCTTTTTTCTTGGTCGTTCGTATTCGTTGAATCCCAGAGGTAATTTTATATTCCAGCAAACTAACGGAGTTATTCAGAATCACCTCACTTGACACACCCAATACCTCACTTTCTAATAAACTAACGTTTACAGATCTTCCTTTATAACTAATGACTGCCCATGGGTAAATCAGAAGTTCTTTGGTTTCATCCACATCTTTCACTCTAAGGTTCATCGGAACAATCCCATCTTTTGCCAAAATAGCTCGCCGTTCATTAATCTCTTCAACCGAACCTTCACCTGGATTTAGGAATTCGTATTCTATGTTTCCATTGATGGATCGCATGTCATCTAACAATTCTTTTGTAGCCGTTTGCAATCGCTTAAAGCCCGCTGGAAAATCGCCATCTAAAAGCACTTGAACGTACATAACGTCGTCAACTTCATCCAACAAATCTAAGGTAGGTTGCGTTAAGGTATATCGACCTTCTTCTGTTAAATCAGCACTCTTGTAAACATAACTAGAGAGTATATTGATAAACACAAGTATCCCTAAAAAGAGTGCTAATTGAATTAAAGATTGTGTTTTTTTATTATTTGCCATTTGTTCAATTTTGACGATCAAAGTAGGTGTTCAATTTATTCACCTACTTACCATTTTCTGCTACCTAATGAAACCTGTGTACATCCCAAGAAGAATGCTATGACGGATAAAAAGTAAACGACATCACGACTATCGATCAAGCCTCGACTGATTGACAGGTAATGATATTCCATTCCAATTCGTTGAACGATATCATCGATGGTTCCAACAAAACCAGGCATTTTACTCAAGTAATAAAAAGCCCAATGAATAAAGAAGCAGAGAAAGGTTGCTAAAATGAATGCTGTGATTTGATTGCTGGAAAGTGATGATGCGAATAATCCGATCGCAATAAATGCACCACCTAGCAAAAACAAACCTATATATGAGCCCATGATTGCTCCCGAATCTAAATTACCTTTTGGAGAACCTAATTGGTAAATGGTATAATAATAAAGTAGCGTTGGAATCAATGCAAAGAAAAGTAACAATAAGTTTGCAAAATACTTTCCGAGAATGATTTCCAAATCACTTAAGGGCCGAGTTGTCAATAATTCTATCGTTCCTGTTTGTTTTTCTTCTGCGAAAGACCGCATCGTAATCGCTGGTATCAAAAAAGTAAAAATCATGGGTGCCATACTAAACAGCGAATCCATGGAGGCATAGTTATAACTCAAAACGGATGAGTCTTCAAATACCCACATCACCAAACCAAGCATAATCAGAAAAACTCCGATCACGACATACCCTACCATGGAGGAAAAAAATGCTTTAACTTCTTTTTGAAAAATACTGTACATATGTTTAATTCATTGTGGTTGTTTAATTATTGGGAGGAGAGATGGGAGACGGAAGTCCGAAGTCCGAAGCTCTCTTCTAACGCGAACTACGATTGCGGGAAACCTCCGTCTTCGGTCTTCGGTCTTCCGTCTTCCCTACTCTCTAGTCAACTGCTGGAAAACATCCTCCACACTAAACAGATCTTTGTTCATTCCAAGCAATACTAAGTTTTCTTTTACTGCAAAATTGAAAATATGAGGACGCACATCCATTTCAGCACTAGCTATCAACTTCCATTTATTATCACCTATAGATTCCACTTGCTCCACTCCTTCTATGTTTCGCAATTTATCAATCGTTGTTTTTTGCATAAACTCAACCGTTACAATTGCTTCGCCTCTAACTCTCTGTTGTAAATTTTCAATGGGGTCATCGGCTACGATTTTTCCTCTATTGATAATCAAGACCCGATCACAAATAGCTTGCACCTCTTGCATAATGTGGGTTGAGAAGATAACCGTTTTTTCCTTCCCAAAGGATTTGATCAAATTTCTGATTTCAACAAGTTGATTTGGATCAAGTCCTGAAGTGGGTTCATCCAAAATCAAAACTGAGGGATCATGTAACATGGCTTGTGCCAAACCGACTCTTTGACGATATCCTTTTGAGAGTGCACCAATCTTCTTTTTTTGTTCTAATCCCAATCCGGTTCGTTCAATCATCTCGTCGATTCGCTGCCTTTTATTCGATAGTTTGTGTACACCCGCGATGAAGGTCAGATATTCCTTGACATACATTTCTTTATAGAGCGGATTATGCTCTGGCAAATATCCAATCTCTTTGCGCACCTCTATCGGATGCGTTTCAGTATCAAAACCACAAACTGTAGCTTTCCCACTTGATTGTGGAATAAAACAAGTTACGATTTTCATCGTGGTTGTTTTACCGGCACCGTTGGGTCCCAGAAAGCCTAATACCTCACCTTTGTTAGCTTCAAAGCTAATAGAGTCGATCGCCTTCTGCTCACCGTATATTTTCGTTAATTGTTCTACCTTTACGGACATATTTCAATCATTCAACATTCGTTATAAAAAATCGTATTACAAGTAAATTTAATTGCTAAGAGTTCAGAACTTAAACGTGTGTAAAAGTAATAAATTTCGTAGCATGTCCAAAGCCTATTTTAACTCTTATTTCTGGAAAAAAGACAAAGCTTTCAATCATTTGATAAACCACCAGTTCCACACAGTAAAAATGGTTTTTAGCACAGTTTAGCTTTGTATTTATAATCTCACGTAAATGTCCGATTCTTAACAAAGCCAGCAGGATTTTACAACATATTATTTTAAATGACTGTTTAAGTGGAGATAATAATGATAATTTTGGAGCAAATTTGGCTAGCCAGATAGATTTCTGAGCACCTTATTTTTCAAAAATAGTTTAACAATCAATTCAAGTTCACATTTAAAATAATTACCCTTTTTTTGTAAAAAGAACTAAAAAAACGTTTCATCATGAAAAACCTAAGATTAATTACCTTTTTGACTTTAGTTATTTTTAGCTTCATTGCCTGTGATTCTGATGGATCACAAGATCATTCAACAACGGCTAAGGCAGTGACAACAAAAACCGCTGATGTCGTTTCTCAAGCAGCAAATAAAATAGAAGATAAAGTAGCTCCCGCTCAAGCAGCAGGTGAGGAAATCACAAAGGAAATGGCAAATAAGATCAACAATTCAGCTACAGAAATGACCGACAAAGTAGGCATTACTGAAAAGGTAAAAGAAGTAGCTGAGAGAACTGGTTCAAAAATGACTGAGACCGTAAAAGACAAGGTTGAAGCAACCAAGGAAGCCATTAAAAATGTAGAGCAAAAACAAAAGCCATCGGTACAAGATGTTGAGGTCAATAATCCTCCTAGACCTTCTGGCAAAACCGTAAGCACTAGTTCTACGACTACGGCACCACCGCCACCTTCAGTGAATACTTCTAAGCCTCCAGTAATTAAAGATCCAATAAAAACAACTAGCACTGGAATTGATAAAGTGAAAAAAGAAATCGAAGCTAAACCAAAAGATATTCAGGCTAATCCAATTCACAAACACAGTGACTGGAATGCTCTACTTAGTAAGTATGTAAGTGCTAGCGGAAAAGTAAATTACAAGGGTTTCAAAAGTGATGGGGCTAAGCTTGATAAATACCTAAAAACACTTGCTGACAATCCAATAAAAGATGCTTGGTCAAAAGGTGAGAAAATGGCTTATTGGATTAATGCTTACAATGCTTTTACTGTAAAATTAATTGTTGACAATTATCCTGTCAAAAGTATAACTGACTTAGAAGGTGGAAAACCTTGGGACAAAAAATGGATCAAATTAGGTGGCAAAACGTATTCATTAAATAATATTGAAAATGATATTCTTCGTCCTACTTACAAAGATGCAAGGATCCACTTTGCTGTAAACTGTGCTGCAAAATCTTGTCCTCCAATTCTAAACAAAGCATGGACTTCGAAGAACTTAGAATCAAATTTTCAACGTCAAGCAAAAGCATTCATCAACAACAATTCTTACAACAAAGTAGGTGCAAACGAAATTGAAATTTCTAAGATTTTTGAATGGTATGCGGTTGACTTTGGAGATATTGTTACCTACATCAATAAGTATGCATCTTCTAAGGCTGACAAAGGAGCAAAGGTAAAGTATATGGAGTATGATTGGGCTCTGAATGAGTAAGTTAACCAGTGGAGTTGGTTGGAATTAGAATTAGAATGCTCGTCTGACGGGGGAGCTACGAATTGCGGGCAACTGACATTGAAACTGAGACTAGAACTGAAACTCCAAATAAAAAATGCGCTGTTGAAAATCAACAGCGCATTTTTTATTTGGCCTTATCTCATAATCCTCCGTCCCTTTTCAAATTGCACCACTCTAGCTCCAGGATATCGTTTAATCAAAATGTTATTTAAAAAGTCATTAGCATCTTCTTTGTCATCAAAGTCACCAAGTAAGTAAGCAAAATTTCCATCTTTGTTTTCTTCAACCACAATGTTACCGTGGCGGGAAAATATTTGGTGGCTAATCGGAAGTTCTGACAAAGAAGTAATAAATTCAACTCTGTATCCTGTGTAAGATCTTGAAAGTTGTTTTGGCTTCTTTAATTCTCTAGCAGAGGTAACTTCAAGGCCAGAAACCAATTTAGAATCATCTTCACGGACTGTATCTGAGTCATCAAATTCTTCAGATCTATCTGTTGATTGCTCAGCATTTATTTTTGCCTTTGTCTTTTCCAATTTCGTTTTGGCCTTATCTTTTTGCTGTGGCTTCGGATTGTGTACCGTAATGTCCTTATCCTTCTTAGGTAATTTTGTGTCGATCTTTTTGGTCACGTCTGGCTTATTTACTGCTGGTCTTTGAGTATTAGCACCAGAAGGTCGTTGTGTATTTGAGATTACAGTACTAGCTGTTTCCTCTATCTTTTTTTCAGGTCTTTGTATTGCAGTTGTTTTGGTTTTCTCTTTTACTGTTTCAATCTTTTGCTCAACGTCTTTTCTTGTATCTTTTTGATTCTTGATTTCGTCTGGAACAGTCTCTCCTTCTTTCACTTTGATTTCAGAACCTTCAAGTTCAGCCAACATACGTTCGAACTTTTCTTCCTCTTTTAGTTCTACCAAAGAGCGATTATCCGTTTGGCTTTTATTTACAAAACCGACTACTTTTAATTCAGTACGTCTGTTTTGTTGATGTCTTCTTTCAGAACACTCTACTCCGTTGCCACATCGGTTAACCAACTTAGATTCTCCATATCCTCTTGGGATTAAGTTTTGTTTTACAATTCCATTTTTCGAAAGATAATTTACAACAGATTGTGCTCTCTTTTGAGACAAGCCTTGGTTGTATTTTGAATCACCACGTGAATCTGTATGAGATCCAATTTCAACTAGCAGGTTATTGTTATCTTTCAAAAGAACGACCAATTTGTCTAATTCCTTTTTTGCAGCTGTTTTGATTCGTGAACTGTTATAATCATAGTAGATATTTTCAATTGTAATTTCCTTATTCAGCTCGATCGGTATCATTTCTACGTTGGCCAAAAGTGTTCCCATCTCAAAACCCTCCGTCAATACATCTGCGACTCCCGGCTTCACATCTCCTACTCCATCAAAACAAAGGATACATCCTTTGACGTTTACATATGCCTCAAGTCGCTTGTGGAAATAGCCTTCTTTTCGGATTAGAACCGTGTAGTGATTTCCTTGTTCAAAGCGCACATTAAAAACGTGTTGTGTACTTTTCTCAATGCTCATGACTTCCTTGTCGGTCGTATTGTTATATACTTCGATTCGAGCCCCAACTATTGCATCTACCACCACATCTTCATCACTACGCATTGGAGCTAGCGTTACCTCAAAATTATAACCAGGCATTCGTTTCACTTCGTATTTTACAAAAACTTTTTCACCTTCACCTTTTCCAATGGTAGAAACAACTTTTTCCATTTTTTCAAAAGGCTTCTTTTCTACACGAATTAAATATTCTACACCGGCTGGTAAGCCCATTTTAAATACACCGGCTTCGTCTGTAAATACTTCACCTTTGATTGCTTTAGTAGCGTTATCAAGGATGGTGACAGTTGCCTGTTGCAGGTATCCTCTATTACCTGTTTCATAGACATACCCCTCAACCATGACGGTTTGACTCATCAGGAAAAAAGGGAATACTAAAGCAAGGGCAAGGATAAGTTGTTTTCTCATTTCAAAAACCATTTTTAATTTGTTGTTTATTTTAATCTTTTACAAAACCAGTTCTACTTGTATAGTAGATTTTTTTAGCGATAAGGTTGCGTGCAAAAATAAGAATTTAGTGCTTTAAGTTTTCTTATTAGAGGATACAATTAGAACGAATCTATAACTTTTTTCTATATTCTTTTGTTGTGTCTCTTCAATGCTATCGTTTTTATGTGAATAAGAATTACTAAAATTGCTCGTTATTTAAAACATAATGAGCAAATTTGCAGCTTCATTTACAAATTTAGTACACTGTAACATTGAGCATTTTTTCCTTAATAATTAAGGATCAAGATTTAATAAAAGAACAAAGAACTATATATGAGTTTAAATATCGTATTTATGGGAACGCCTGATTTTGCAGTCCCTACTTTAGACGCACTAGTCGAGAATGGTTACAATGTGGTTGGTGTCATAACTGCTACCGACAAGATGGGTGGCCGTGGTGGCAAAAAGGTTTTGCAATCAGCGGTGAAGCGATATGCTGTCGAAAAAGGGCTCAAGGTTCTACAGCCAAAAAATCTTAAAAATCCAGAATTTGTTGAAGAACTTAGAAGTTTAAAAGCTGATTTACAGGTAGTTGTGGCATTCCGGATGCTTCCGGTTGTCGTTTGGGATATGCCTCCTATAGGAACCATTAATCTTCACGGTTCCCTTCTTCCTAAGTATAGAGGTGCAGCTCCGATTCACTGGGCGGTAATGAACGGAGAGCAGGAAACAGGTGTTACGACCTTCTTTTTGCAACATGCCATTGATACTGGAGATATTTTGATGAGTGAAAGTTTGCCAATTGGCGAAAACGATACAACTGGTATGGTACACGATAAGATGATGGAGCTTGGCGCAAAAGTCGTTTTAAAAAGCGTTCAAACCATTGAAAAAGGTGATTATAAGCTTAAACCGCAGGACAATTCACAGGTAAGTAAGGCTCCAAAGCTCTTTCATGAAAGCTGTGAAATCAACTTTAATCAACCAACAGCCTTGGTTCATAACTTCATTCGAGGGCTCAGTCCTTTTCCTGCAGCTTGGACAACCATTGATGATACGGAATTGAAGATTTTCCTTTCAGAAAAAGAAATAATTGAACATCAACATACTGCTGGTCAGCTAGTTACAGATGCCAAGTCCTTTATGAAGTTTGCCACAAAAGATGGATTTATCCATGCTTTAGAGGTCAAATTAGCTGGAAAGCGAAAAATGGCCGTTAAAGATTTCTTAAATGGCTATAAATTCATCAATGTTTAAAATTAAACTGTTAAGAAAATTTAGTCTGAGTAAAATTTTATTTTAATAAATGTATAAGCAAATTCTATTTCTTGCACTCATTCTGCTTTCCTTTTTGTCAGATAATGATCTAAAAGCTCAGCCAGCCGACTCTATCTACAGTCACTTTGGGATGATATTTTTAGACTCTTTTGTGGTAACTGCTTCCAGAGCAAATTTCAACACGGAAGAATTTATCGATATGGTTCGTAGTGACTCCTCCTTTTT
>CALGLS010000078.1 GCA_937959375.1 uncultured Saprospiraceae bacterium | reverse complement strand
ATGTCCTCAAATGATCTTTTTCAGCAGTACTTTAGCTTTTTAATCGCCCATAGCTATGGCTATGCCCTCTTAAAAGAGCTTCGTTCTGTCAAAAAATCTCTATTTGATCCCTATACAAAATAGCTCAGAATAAAGTCTATTTATTTTCCATACTTTTGCAGAGCAATAAATTTCGCTTACCCATATGGAAGTATACAACACTCTTAACCCTAAAAAGGTCGAACAAACCATCGAGAAGTTATCTGCTCGAATTAATGAACGGTTTCCCGAATCCGGACTTGGCAATACCTGCGAGAATTTTCTAAAGTTCACAAAAAATAGCAAAGCCTCCATCGACTGGATTGCTAAACCCAACTTCTTGCTTCGTGCTGTTGCTTACTTTTCTATCGCTTTGGTTTTGAGTTTGATCATTTATAGCTTGACGTTAATTGATTTCAAATTAAAGTCTACTTTGGCAGAAATAGTAACGGTACTTGAAGCTTCGATTAATAATATCGTTTTTCTGGGAGCGGGTATTTTCTTTTTATATACTTTAGAAAATCGCTGGAAGAGAATTCGAACGATTAAATTTTTAAACCAGGTTAGAGGTTTTGCGCACGTTGTTGACATGCATCAGCTTACCAAAGATCCACAACTGATTGCTTCTCACGCACAGGACACGAAAAGTTCGCCAAAACGGTTGCTCAACAAATATGAAATGCAACGTTATCTTGATTACTGCGATGAATTTTTGTCTTTGATTGGAAAAGTCGCAGCGCTTTATTCGCAAAGCATTCCTGATGAAGTCATTTTACAATCTGCTAATGAAATTGAATCCCTTTGTTCTAACATGGCTAATAAGGTTTGGCAGAAGCTGAACATCTTGAGTCAGATTGAGGAAAAGAAAAAATAAGTATCTCTAATTAGTATCGAATGCCCAAGGCCTTCAAGGTTTTCATATCGAATTGTCCAACAGGCAAGGCTCTCTCTTTTTGAAACTTCACTGTAGCAAGTTTCATTTCTTGACTTATTACGTTGTCTATTGGACCTTTATAATAGCCAAGGTCTCGTAATTTAATCTGAATATCTCTTATCGAATATCCACCTCTTGGCCCAGAACAAAACACCTCTCTCCATTCTGACCAATGACCAGCCACCATTTTTATGTATAAAATATTTTGAAACTCATCCATCAATACCAAACGCGACTGGTCTTCTTTTACTGATAAGTTAACACAAACTTCGTCAACCAATTCTATCTTTGGACCTTCAACGATTCGTTCCACTTCTACTACCTTAAAGGAATCCGCATCTGTAAAATAAATCGATTCATAACTGGCCGGTACGTCAACATGGGCCAACACCACACAGTCCAATGGATTTACAGACAAACAATTTCGATCTAATTTATTGTAATACACCCATTTCGTTGAGGCCTCTTTCACCAACACTCGTTGATAATTTTCTGCTGCAAATGTATCTCGATAAATCGTGTCTAATTCAATTTTCCATGCTGTATTACTGAACTTTAAAACTCTAGCTGGCTTCTCCTCTACTGCTGGAGTATCATACAACAATCTACACAAAGCATACGACTTACCTGGCTCTGCTTTTTCATTGAGCATTAACTCATCTTGAGCTAAAGCATTACAAACTAAACATTGCATAAAAAGAAAAACAATAATTAATCTCATATCCAAAAGATTGAAAAATCTGTATTGAGGTTGCATGATGCAAATAAAAAAACCGAAGTTTCCTATTTCAAGGATACTCCGGCTTTAGAATTTCTTTTATTACTAAATTGGTATAAATATTATTTCACAATCGTAATATCACCCTTAAACAACTCTACATAGCCATCCTCAAATTCAATTTCACACCAATAAACAAACACAGCAGGGTTCATCAACTCTCCACGGAACATCCCATCCCAACCATGCGCTTCATCATCTGGCTGAAAGTCTGTATTCTCAAACAACTCTTCTCCCCAACGATTGTAAACATGAAGCTCATTTATTTGCTTGACACTACGACCATTTGAGTAAACAACAAACACATCATTAAAACCATCTCCGTTTGGAGAAAAGGCATTTGGAATATAAATATCGCGATCCTTCTTTACTTCCAATCGAATTTCTGCGGTATCGTCACAGCCTTTATCATTGACCACCGTGACCGTGTAAGTTGTCGTAGATGTTGGACTTGCATATGGATCCAAACAATTGGTACAACTAAGTGAATCTGCTGGTGTCCACATAATGGTATCGATTAACCACGCTGGAATATTCGTCGTCGCATTCAACTGAGTTTCTTCTCCCAATGAAATCGTCAACTCTGCATCTAACAAGACACCTACTGGCTGTACATTCGCAACAAATATTTGCTCCTCATAAGTACAACCAATGATGTCCTGAACATAAACCGTGGTATTACCTGCAGGAACTGCGAACACCGTGTCTGATGAATAAAACTCACCATCCAAAGAATAAGCATAAGGTCCAGCACCTCCAGTCACCGACACTACACCAAGTGTACCAAGATCTCCATAACAAACAGGCGGTGTCGGATCTATATCCAAATCAACTGGTCTTTCTGGATTTTCTTCCACTTCAATAATCGCGGTTTCGGTACAACCATTACTTTGATCGGTTACCAGCAATTCGTAATTACCTGCGGCATTTACCTCTGGGGTCAAAGTCGTTTCACCATTGATCAAACCTGCACCTGTCCATAGATAAGTATAGTCTGATCCGTTGGATGATCCGTTGCCGGAAAGGTTGACGGTTTCAGTGATACAATCCAAAACGTCATCCACACTGGCTGCTGCATCAGGATCAGCTGTATCGGCATCCACCGTAATGTTTGTTGTTGAAACACATCCGTTTGTATTGTTCGTAACAGTAAGTGTAAACACACCTGCTTGATCAATCATTGGAGTCAAAGTCGTTCCTCCTGATATGATGCCACCTGCTGGTGAAGAAGTCCAAACGTATTCAAAGTCACCATTCGTTGACGAAGCTGATCCGTTCAAGTTAAAGGATTCAAGTGTACAGCTTAGCACCGGAGGTTCTGCAACAGCCGCTACCGGATCTTCTACGTCTATACCGATATCGAAACTCATTTCTTCTGTACAACCGTTAATGGTATTCGTCACAACTAAGTTATAAGTACCTGGCTCATTTGCTTCCATCTGTGGAGCTGTAGGATCGCTTATTATATTTCCATTGATTGTTGACCATTGGAAACTCAGATCACCAAATGGCGCTGAGAAACTTCCATCTAAAACAACCTCAGCCGTTTCACAAGTAATGGAACTTGCTCCTATCGCAACAATGTCTGGTATAGGCGAATTCATGTCATCCAAAACAAAAACTTGATCTTGTGAAGTACAGTCATTATTAGCATCGTATACCACTAAAGTATAAGCCCCCGTTTCTGTCACCGTAATCGTTGGGTCAGACCCTAAAGAAATTCCAGAAGGGCTTAACCATTCGTAGCTAAT
>CALGLS010000077.1 GCA_937959375.1 uncultured Saprospiraceae bacterium | reverse complement strand
GGCATTGTGAATGAAATGGATTTGATTTTTACCATTGTCAGCAATCTGGCGAGTGAGTTTATTATTAAAATCAATGCCTACACCGATCATCGCAAAGTCAATGTCATAGTCTTTGTGGTATTTACTACTTTTGACAATCATCTGTTCTGGGTCAACGATACCAGTGTTGGTCATCGCATCGGTGAGTACGATGATACGATTGGTTCTTCCTTCCTGATAGTTTTTTAAAATTTCTTCATAGCCCATCACAATGCCGTCGTACATATTTGTTGAACCACCCAGTCGAATGTTCTTGATGGCTGATTCGATGGCCTTGATGTTACTAGCGGGCTGAGCTTCGAGTACCACCGTAGCCACATGATCAAAAGTAACAATGGAAACTTTGTCTTGCTCTCGTAATTTTTGAACAAAGGCGAGCATGGCATCTTTCGTTTTTTCCAATTTATTGTCCTCATGCATGGAACCACTCTTGTCGATAACGAGACTAACATTCACTGGATTGCTTTCTGAGAAATCAGCAATTCGACCAGTGGTCAATCCAATCTGCAAAATAGCTTCAGGGCTTTGTGGACTTACTTTCGCATTTCCCCAACGGGTATCCAAGGCGACAGACATCCCATCTTTTGGTAGGGGGATATTATGACGATGATAATTAATGTATTCCTCCATAATGATTTCGTCAGGTTGTGGAATAACGGCATGATCGCATTTTTGCTGACTCATGCTCATAGAGGCAGAGGAGTAACCTTCTTGAGCTTGTAGTCTTTGTAGTGAGCATAGAATTGCTAGGAATAGTAGGATTGAATTTTTCATTGTTTATTATTTTAAAATTTTTAAATAGACCGCTACGCTGTCAGACCGCCTTTGGCTGCGAGATCGTCATTGGCTTCGCCTCGACTGAGAGATCGCTGCGCTGTCAGACTTCACTCGACCGCGAAACGATCGTGGGCTCCACGTTAGAAGGCAGTCTCTCAGCGCAGCGATCCCTCAGTGACGCCAAAGGCGGAACGATCTCTCAGCGAAGCGATCTCTCAGTGACGCCAAAGGCGGAACGATCTCTCAGCGACGATCTCTCAGTGACGCTATGCGGAACGGTCTCTCAGCCGAAGGCGATCTCTCAGCCCAGCGATCTCACCAAATGTAGAAACAGCAAGAATCGAACTCAAGAAAAACCCTTGTAAAGCCCTTGCAAAGCCACTGTAAATGATTTACAATTGTTTTACAAGGCGGAAAAGCGCTAAAAAATCCATAAGTTCGTATTATGCAAAAGATGGCTTACTTCTATTTGTTAAAAGGCGAGTTGTTATCAAAGTACCGGGAGGAGTATCCTTCTTGGACAGGGGCTATCCATGACTTTAAGACAAGAGAAATTGCTAATTTTCAGAATATGCTGGAACGGACGGTGGGAAGTCGGATATCTGAAAAATGGTTTTATACGCATATCAAGCCACTTGAGAATGAGAAGTTACCTAGGATAGATACCTTGGATATGTTGAGTGCCTTTATTGGTTATGAGAATTGGGAAGCTTTTGTGGAGCGAGCGTATGAGAAGCGGAAGCAGACAGTGGAGCAAGAAGCGATTCAAGTGCTTACTGAAAAGTCAGTTAAGCCTGCGTCAAAGAAAATGTTTGTCTTGGTAGGAGTGATCATCGCGATGGTTCTTTTATTAGGATTTTTGTTTTTACAAAAGACGAATGTTTACACCGTTTGTTTTGTAGATGGAGATGGAGGAAAGGCAATTGAAGGAGCGATCGAAGTGACTGTGTTTAAAGAGGGGGAGTCGCCGGTTATCCGAAATACAGACGAGCAAGGCTGTATACATTTTGACGAAAGTGGTGACATGATCCGCTTTTCGGTAATCGCTCCTTACTATAAAAGAGATACGATTGTGCGCTCATTGCTGCATGCCGAAAAGAGCGAAGTGATCAAGTTGAGGAAGGATGATTTTGCTTTGATGATCCATTTGTTTTCTACCAATAATTTGAAAGACTGGGAGAAACGCCGGAAGCAGTTAGATAAAATGATTTCGGATGAAGCAGTAATTTTTCAAATCAATGAGGAGAACCTTGGACTGGAGATGTATAATAAATCGGAGTTCATTAATAAGTTGACAATGCCGATAAACAGTTTGAAAAATATTCGGATTGTGGATACGAAGTATAAGCGAAAGAAGATTGTGGAAATGCGGTTTGTTCAAGAGTAGAGGTGAGGAGGTGGAAGAGCAACGACGGAAGACGGAAGACGGAAGACGGAAGACGGAACAGGTTGACCGCTAAGTCAGTTCTCTGAATATTTAGCTGCATCGCTTTTAGCTAAATTTTTTAAACCTGTCGGGCCGCCAGGCTGGATGTAAAACCGCAAAATGATAAAGTCAAAATGTAAAAGTATCCGAAAATCGCGCCTTTCTGGCGTAGCATGTCATTCGTGGGTAACTTTTACATTTGGACTTTTGCGGTTTTACCTGTCCGGCTGGCCAGACGGGCATTTTACATTTAGACCCTGTTCCGAATGCCAAATTCAATTAACGGTCAACCTGCGAAGACCGAAGTCTGAAGTCTGAAGTTTTCCGCGATCGTGTATATACGTTAGACGAGCGTTTTGTTTCTCCGATTCGGGTTTGGTCCTTTCTCTTCGATCCTTCAACATTCACAACTAAACACCATTTCCCTTGAAGAAAAAACTAATTCGTATATCCTTGTTTCTCTTCGTCCTGGCAAATGTCATTGCTTTTAATCACGCTTACCGCATGACACATTTTTCTGCAACAGAAAAAGAACGAACCAAAAAAATAGAAGCTTTATCTACATTCGATAAAATTAAAACTGTTTTACTTGGTGTATCAATTCCTCGACCTATTGACACCATCTTCCCAAAACAAATCTTCGAAACAGTCTATTTTGAAAGTGATTTAAAATTGGAAAGTTGGTTGATTCAAAACAGTCATCCAAAAGGTGTGGTCTTAATGTTCCATGGCTTTGCCTCATCTAAATCGGGGCTTTTGCGTTATGCTGAAGAATTTTACAAAGCAGGTTATACTACCTTACTTACTGACCTTAGAGGTAATGGCGGATCAGAAGGTCATCAATGCACCATCGGTTTTAAAGAATCAAAAGATGTAAAAGCAAGTATTGAATATGTTCAAAAACGATTCCCGAATCAAAAAATAATTTTATTCGGTAGCTCAATGGGTGCAGCATCAATTATGAAAGCTGTGGAGAGCTATGATGTCGTAGCTGATCGAATCATTTTGGAATGTCCATTTGGGAGTATGCGCAAAACGACAAAAGCACGCTTCAACTCTATGGGTATTCCTTCCTTTCCTTTTACGGATATGCTTCTATTTTACGGTGGCCTTCAGAATGGTTTTAATGCTTGGCAACATAAACCGGAGGAATATGCTAAAAAAATAAGCACATCTACCCTGCTGTTGTATGGCGCAAGAGATCCTCGTGTTAGTCGATCAGAAACGGATCTAATCTTTAAAAACCTACAAGGTCCCAAAACATTAGGCATCATGGAAAACTCTGGTCATGAAATCTATTTGAATGATGATGCGTCGACTTGGAAGCAATATGTTTTTGATTTTCTTGAAAATTAAAGACTTGCTTGCAAAACATACCAACAGGACACATAGAGCAGGTAGTTTAAGTCGTATTGGTCTTTGTGTTCTCTGCGACTAGGTACTTATACTACAGCAGAAGATTCCATACTTAGTGGCAAAAGTATAGGAACGATTTCTTCCGACATATTCTTTATTGTTAAATCAAAAAACTGAATTCGCTTATTTATTTTTCAAGTTTTATTTCATTGATTATCAATGACTTGTAATGTATTTTCATGATTTTATAAAAATTTATTTATGGAATTTCTTAAAAAACTACTCTTATTAGTAGACGGTCTCTAAAGAATTCTTTTATAGCTAACACCTTTATACCAAATAGGTTGATGTAGGGCAGCCAAAGGTATGTGGTGTTTATAAAAAATTGCGGGATGCAAAGTCCCGGCGGCGGTGGATGGGTGGGTCCCACCCTACCAAAAGTCCCAGCTATTTTCAATACTGTTCAATCTATTTTTTTAAAAAAATTCCAAATAAAAGTTACAAACAAATCAGGGAGGTACAGGTTACTAGACGAAAAATATTGGTCTCAAAGGAAACATTAAAAATTAAAACAGTTAATTGATAAGGAGAGACATAACTATAATTACTATTTTTACCAAAACAAATAAACTTCAAAATCTAAAACCTCAAAACATGAAATCCCCTTCTTGTATTTTCATTCAACTCTTTCTATTACTTATTTTAATTACAAATTGCCAAACCAATACAGCCCCGAATCAAGAATCAATTAAAGCCAATCAAAAAGCACTTTCCTATCTCAATGATGGCGATTATTCCAATGCAATAAAGCATTTCAAACTAGCATTAAATGCTCAACCAATTGATCTTGAAACGCATCAAATAATTCTCAGAAACATTGCCATCTCATATTATGATAGTGATCAAGTAGATTCATCCATATTTTATTTTCAAAAAGCAATTGATATTTCTCCGAAGAACACTTACGACTACTATGTCAATCAGGCTGATGTTGATTTACTAGTGAACCGAGTAGATGATGCAATAACTAATTTGAAACGAGCGCGAAGCATCTCTCCTGATGAATTAGAAGTCAACAACACCTTGGGCTTAATTTTTCTTGGCGAATATGGTGATAAATATATCGACTATGACAGAGCTTTGACCTACAATATAAAAGTAGCCGAAATTTCAAATGATCGTGCGACAGCAACTGTACTCGCTAGAAATTATTATTACCTTAAAAAATATGAGAAAGCTGAATTGCTTTTTACTGAGCTAAACAAAAAATATCCCAGCTTGTTAGATTATCAGTATTGGCTAGGCGTAACGAAATATGGGAAAGGAGAAATTGATGTCGCAAAAGAGATACTTACTGATTTGATATCTAAAGATAGTTCTTACTCCAACGTTCTGTCTGACATTTTAGATTAACTATCAATTCATAAAACAACATTTATGTTCAAGAATAAAGTGAGCCTTAAAGATGCGTTTAACTCCTTAAAAGATAGCAAGGAACCATTTGTCACAGTTTTCAAACACGGGACTTTGGCTATAGAAATATATAAACCAGATAAGGTTGATCTTCAAAAACCACACGATCGCGATGAAGTATATATTGTTAGTGGCGGTGCTGGAAGTTTTGTATTGGAAGGCGAAGTAACAACGGTTTCAAACGGAGATTTCTTATTTGTTCCCGCAGGTGCTGAACATCGTTTTGTAGATTTCACGGACGACTTCAGCACCTGGGTTATATTTTATGGGCCCATTGGAGGTGAACAGGATATTTAATAAACGTTATTTTTTTCCTTTTGCTGTATTTTGCTTATAAAATTCGCGGAAGGAAATCATTCGCTGATTTTCCTCATCCCACAATTTATGACGAATCAATTTTAAACTTTCTAGAAAGCGAATTTTAGTAACATACTTTTGCAAAATAGGGTTTTCCCGAGCACAGTCTTCAAGGTTGTAGTTAGGAATACGAGAACTCAAATGATGGATGTGATGAAATGAAATATTCCCAGTCAACCAACGAAATACCTTAGGCACTTTGTAGTAACTAGCTCCTCGAATGGAAGCCAGTAGGTAATCCCAATTTTCGCGCCATTGCATATACGTTTTCTCGTGTTGATGTTGTACATAGAAAAACCAAAATGCAATGATACTAAAGGCCACAACGATTGGAATATGTACCAATAAAAATTGCTTCCATCCTAATATTAAAGCGAGTAAAAGATAGACTAATCCAACCGCCAAATTATTGATCACCTGTGACTTCGACACTTCACTCCAACCTTTACTAATCGAAACAGTGGGTATACGATTCGAAATTGTAAAATAATACACAGGTACTACTCCAAAAAGCACTAAAGGACTGCGAAACATGCGGTATTTAAATCGTCCCCATTTATTCAATTTTTTAAATTCTTCTACTGTCAAAAAATCGATATCTCCAATATCTCTATGCTCCAGTTGTCCTGTATGCCCATGATGAAAACTATGAACTCTAGACCAATATTGATATGGCAAAGTCGTAAAAAAACTACTGACAAAACCGAGTCGATCATTCCACTTTTTTGACTTCACAAATGATTGATGACCGCAGTCATGCTGAATTATAAAAATCCTTGCTAAAAAGAATCCACCCAATATGGCAAATGCCAAGGTCAACCAATACGACCATCCCAAGGAAAAATAACACAGCGTCCAAATTCCTATAAACGGTAGAAAGGTATTCGCTAATTGGATCAGCGCTTTCTTAGTACTTGGAATTTTGTATTTACTAATAATCTTTGGCCAATGCTTCAGTCGTTCTTTGATCTCTTCATC
>CALGLS010000076.1 GCA_937959375.1 uncultured Saprospiraceae bacterium | reverse complement strand
CTTAAAATAGTCAATAAATTCCTCATATGTCAATTATTTTTATAACTTTGTAGCACTAGCTCTAAATGGATATTTATATCTCTTTAGAATCCAACATTCCTTGCAACCGATTTGTGCTTATACACCCTATGTTTTTTAATCTCTAGCACAAAAGTTTCCGACAACATTTCATACTAGAAAATTGCACTCCCACGAGTGGCTTCTGCCATTTTTGGAGTAGACTTTATTAAAACCATTTACAAAACATCCCACTAAGATGCCTTTAAAAACATATCTGAAATACAAATTAAAAACAATCCTGTTATTGGCACTTTGCTTTAACGTATACACCATAACAGCACAAAATATTTTCGTCAACGAACTACTCGCTTCTAATGCTAATAATATCCCCGATGAATTTGGCGAGTTCGATGATTGGATCGAAATCTATAACGCCGGAGCGACTCCTGTTGACTTAGCCAACTATTACATTTCCGACGATCCCGCAGAACCAACGCTTTACCAAATACCAGCAACCAATTCAACAAAAACAACGGTGCCCGCTGGTGGTTATCTCATCCTTTGGGCAGATAAAGATTTGGATCAAGGTGAAAATCATGTAAACATAAAATTAGGCGCTGGTGGAGAGTCAGTCGTACTAACCGCACCCGACGGTTTGACCGAAGTTGATAACATACTATTCGGACCACAATCGGATGACATCTCTTATGGTCGCGAAACAGATGGGGCAGCTAACCTAATCCTCTTCTCATCACCTACACCAAATGCCATGAACGTAGTTTCTGGTCCCGCAACCTACACGGTTAATCTAACTCTGCCGATCACTTCTGCAAATGATGATGGTGAAGAATTTAGTGGTGGTGGTGTTACACTCTCTAGCTCTGATATTGAAATGGTGCAAGATGGAGGTGCTGTTTTTACAGTCGCTTACCGATTCAATGGTGTGGCCATTCCTGACAATGCAGTTGTAACCAATGCTTATCTGCAATTCTATGCAGAAGAAGTACAAGTCGGTCCTACAAATATTGACATTGCAGCAGATGCATCTCCCAACTCGAATCCATTAACCGTGGGTAATTTTTCATCACGTACACTCACTAGCAATAGTAGTAATTGGCAACCTGCACCATGGCCAACCATTGATGAAAGTGGTCCTGCCCAACAAACAACTGACATCGCAGCCGTCGTACAAGAAGTCGTTTCAACGGCGGGTTGGAATCCAGGAAATTCCATCGTGATTATCATGACTGGAAGTGGAACACGTACTGCTTATTCATACGATAAAAGCGCAGAAAAAGCAGCAGTCTTACACATCGAAGCGGAAGTGCCACTGCCAACTGAGCCAATTGATCAAATTTACATAAACGAATTAGCAGCTTTCGCAACAGCATATACCGATGAATCTGGAAAACGAGAGGACTGGATCGAATTGTACAATCCGAATCCAACAGATGTAAATATTGGAGGACTTTTTTTGACGGATGACTATGACAATTTGGATAAGTGGCAAATTGGCGGAAGCGTAATTGTTCCTGCCGGAGGTTTTACCACTTTCTTTGCGGATGAGGATTTGATGGAAGGCGTGTTGCATGCTGATTTTAAACTAAAGGCTGGGGGAGAGGAACTTGCACTAGTCCAACTATTAGCCGATGGTTTGACGATTATAGATTCTATTTCTTATGACGAAACACCTTTTTTGACCTCATATGGCCGAACGACGGATGGTGCCTCGACTTGGCAACTTTTTGGAGAGAGTACTCCCGATGCTTCCAATAGTGGAGGTTTAGGCTACTTGACAGAACCAATATTTTCATTAGCATCTGGATTGTATAGCGGAAGCCAAACAATTGAACTCAGTCATCCCGACCCTGACGTCGATATCTATTATACCCTAGACGCAGATTTGCCAGATGATGGTGAAACACTTTACACGGGACCAATTACCATCAACAGTACCAAGAGCATTCGAGCCATTGCTATTCGTTCTGGTTTTGCCAGTAGTCAAGTAGTGGATAATGCGTATTTGATTGATGAAAATCCGAACATGCCAGTCTTGTATTTAACGACCGACCCTGATAATTTCTTTGACGATGAAATAGGAATCTACGTGGATGGTACCAACGGAGTAGTTGGATTCTGTTCTTCCGAACCAGTAAACTGGGCACAGGATTGGCAACGACCATGTAACCTTAAACTATTTTTGCCAGATGGAGAAATAGCTTTTGATGTAAACGCTGAAGTAGAAATTTCAGGTGCCTGTTCAAGAAATCTTGCTTTAAAAAGTTTGGCTGTCAATCTAAAGGAAAAAGAATATGGTGACGATGAATTGGGTTACGAAATTTTTCCACAACGAGACTACGATAAACACCAGCGTTTCAAAATTAGAAACAGTGGACAAGATTTTTATAGACTTGGTTTTAGAGATTTATTAAATCAAACCTTGTTGTTTAAAGACATTGATATTGAAATACAAGCGGGTCGTGCCGTTATCGTTTATTTGAATGGTGAGTTTTGGGGACTTCAAAATATTCGTGAAAAATTTGCAGGTGAACACTTTGAAGAACTTTACGATGTAAAAGAAAAAGATCTAGACATCATCAAAAGCCCCGGTCTATCTTATAGCGATGTCAAAAAAGGATCTGAAGATCAATACCTTGCTCTTTTTGACTTTGTAGAAAACGGTGATTTGACCAACCAAGCGGATTACGATTACTTTGACACGCAAGTTGATGTCAATGAATTTTTGAACTACTGGTCGGTCATGACATACATGGCAAACTACGATTGGCCAGCCAACAACCTTACCATTTGGCGCGACCGAACCAACCAAACCAAATGGAGATACGGTGTTGCAGATACAGATGGAAGTACCAATAACTTTTTATCAGCTAATGCAAAACCTGAATTCAATACTTTCGAATTTATTAATGATCCAAATAGTTCTTCTTGGCCGAATAATTCAGAGAGTACACTTTTTTTGCGCAAGCTACTGGAACGCGATGATTTCCGACACGAGTTCATTCAACGAACCTGTACCTTCATTGAAGTACTATTCCCTGAGGAGCGAACACATCCCTTAATTGATAGTTTAGCTGGTTTGTTTCAACCAAATCTAGCGGCACATCTTGATAATTGGGCATTCGATAATGCAATGGGGAGTGATGAGTTCTCTTGGAACGAATGGATTGACAAATACAAAACGTTTTGGGAAGATCGCCCCGGTTACATGCGCGATCACATCAATGATTTCTACGACCTAGATGGTTATTATGATTTGACAATCAATTTCAACGAAGCAACAGAAGGTGATGTTTTTGTCAATCTAAACAACATGGAAATTCCATTCAATTATACTGGAACTTATTTCAAAGATATTCCACTTCGCTTAACTGCAGTAGCTGACCCCGGATTTCAATTTGCTTATTGGCTTGAAACGGGCGTGACAGACGCAAGCATCGATTATGTAGGAACAGAGGACTTTACTTTAACACCGATCTTTGTACCTGATGGTCCGATCCTTAGTTTCAATTGTCCTGATGATATTTCTATCACCATTGCAAGCCCAGCAACCACCACCGCAGTAAGCTGGCCAGAGCCAGTAGGTTCAACTACTTGCGCAGGAGGCGTGGTAACGGCGACACAAACATCTGGTCCTCTAAACGGAGGTGCTTTCGCAGCTGGAAGCACAACGGTTAATTACTTCGCAGAAGATGAATGTAATAATTTTGAACTCTGTTCTTTTGAAGTAACGGTTATTATTGATAATGGAAACCTTAGCTTAACTTGTCCATCGAATTTGTCGGTTGCTGCGACTCCCGGATCAACTTCAGCCATCGTTAATTGGACGGAGCCAACTGTAAGTACGACTTGTGTCAATGGCGATGCCTCCTTTACACAAACTTCTGGCCCAGTCAACGGAACAGCTTTCCCGATAGGAACAACTACCATTACTTATGAAGCGACAGATGGTTGTGGAAATGTAGAAACCTGTTCTTTTGTGGTTACGGTTACCGTAGATAATGGCACCTTAAGTTTAACTTGTCCAAATGACATTACATTGACGGTAGCGCCCGGTTCAACTTCCGCTTTTGTTACATGGACAGAACCAGTTGCCACGACAACCTGTGGAGGAGCACTACCTACCATTACTCAAACAGCAGGCCCAGCAAACGGTGGTAGCTTCAACCTTGGACAAACTACGGTAGCTTATGAAGCCACAGATAATTGTGGTAACATAGAAACTTGCTTTTTTGTAGTGACCGTTATAAGTGAAAATTCAATATTGACATTAGATTGTCCAGTTAATATATCGGTGACTGCTGCTGGTGGCACGGTGGTGGATTGGCTTGCGCCAAATGGTATTTCAAATTGCAGTATTGGAGCAGTGACAACTAATCAAATAGCAGGTGATCCAAGTGGAAGTTTTTTCCCAGAAGGAAACTACACCATTAGTTATGAAGCCTTTGATGAATGTGGTGCGATGGAAACTTGTAGTTTCACCATTACAGTATCGGGAGCTCCAGGAACACTTGATTTAACTTGCCCAGCCAATCAGGTTTTGGTTTTGCCGCAAGGCGCTACCTCAATGGCTGTTAACTGGCCTTTACCTACCGTATCAACTACCTGTGGAGGAGGTGTGCAAAACGAAAACTGTGGTACCACACCAACTGGCTTTTCATCAATCGGATCTTTGGGCGATAGCGAATATTTCCTATCCCTTAACAAAATACCTTGGACGCTTGCACAAGCAAATTGTGAAACTTTCGGCGGGCATCTAGTTACTATTGGTGATGAAGCAGAAGATGATTTTATTGGAGATAATATTACAACGGTTGTTCACATCGGATTGAATGATGTTGCCACAGAAAATACTTACGAATGGATAAACGGAGAAGCAGTTGCTTACACGAACTTCTCATCCAATTCAGACAATTCAGCTACCAATGATTATGTGTACAAAGCACCATGGAGCAGTCAGCGCTGGGGTTTTCATTCCAATTTAGTTTACAAGTATTACATCATGGAATTAGATTGTGGTGGTGGATCGAGTATTGATCTTACACAAACGAGTGGACCTACAAACGGGGCAGTACTTTCTGTTGGAACGTATACGATTTCCTATCAAGCAGAAGATGATTGCGGAGATATAGAAGTCTGTAGTTTTACCATTGAAATTCAAGACAATCCTCAAACGATTGATTTAGCATGCCCTTCCAATATCACCGTTACTGAAAACCCTGCGATTGGTGGAGCGATTGTCAATTGGAATGATCCAGTTGGTAGCACAACTTGTAGCACTGGTGGTTACTCGCTAATGCAAACTGGAGGGATGCCGTCTGGTACTTTATTTCCAGTTGGAACCTACATCATTGCTTATCAAGCAACAGATAACTGTGGTATGCCAACTACCTGTGAATTTGTAATAACGGTACAAGCGGATACGCCATCGGAAGCATATTGTGAAGCCGCAGGAGTCTCGCCTTGGCAGCAGCATATTTCGAATGTGAGTTTTAATACGCTGAATCATGACTCAGGGAAAGAAGGTTATGCCGACTTCACAGATGAGAACACTGCGGTGACTTCAGGAGCTAGTTATACGATTAGTGTTACACCAAAATTCAGTTACACCCATTGGGATGAATACATTCGAGTTTGGATAGATTACAACGGTGATTTTGACTTTACAGATGCTGGAGAATTGGCTTTTGAAGGCGTTTACACGAATGGGCAAAATGGCTCCATTGCTGATCCTGTTGTTGGAACAATTACAATCCCTACTGGAACAATTTCGGGTGCAACTCGTATGCGAGTGGCAATGAAGAAGGAAGCATATGCAGATCCTTGCGAAACATTTGATTTCGGAGAAGTAGAGGATTATACAGTCATTTTGAGTAATGACTTTGCTTTTCAAAATAGTTCGAATAATGCTGGAGAAGAAAATATTGCAATGCAAGATGATGAGGCGAGTTCGACTGCCTTTTCTATTTATCCCAATCCCGCACAGAAAGGAGTTTACATAGATTTAAGTGACTTTACTGGAAATGAAGCAAGCCTTGAAATCTACAATGCACAAGGACAGCAGCTAGTAAAGTATGCCTTTGAATCACTGTCACAAGAATCAATTTATGTGAATCTTTCGACTTACAGTAATGGTGTTTATACTATAAAAGTGAATGTGGCTGGAGCGCAGCAAATGACTAAGCGATTGATTGTGAGTAGGGTGGAGTGATAAAGGAAGACGGAAGAGGCGGACTAGCAATATGAACGTTCAAACTCAAACTCAAACTCAAACTCAAGTTCAAGTTCAAGTTCAAGTTCAATTTCACGCAAGACGCGGTCGAAGGTATTGAATTTGAGATTGAGTTTGAACTCGAGTTTTAAAATGTTTGTAGACCAGTAACTTCCCAGGCTGACCGTTAATTGAATTTGGCATTCGGAACAGGGTCTAAATGTAAAATGCCCGTCTGGCCAGCCGGACAGGTAAAACCGCAAAAGTCCAAATATAAAAGTTACCCACGAATGACATGCTACGCCAGAAAGGCGCGATTTTCGGATACTTTTACATTTTGACTCCCGCCTGGCGGCCCGACAGGTTTATCATTTTGCGGTTTTACATCCAGCCTGGCGGCCCGACAGGTTTAAAAAATTTCCTAAAAGCGTTGCAGCTAAATATTCAGAGAACTGACTTAGCGGTCAACCTGCGAAGTCCGAAGCTCTCGACTAACGTAGAAACACGGTCGCGGGAAACTTCCGACTTCCGACTTCCGACTTCGGTCTTCCATCTTCTCACCCCCCCAATCGAGCTACCACCACCTTAAACGAAAACGTCACATCTATCTCCTTCAATTTTTCCACCTCCCCTTTTCCAAACTTGTATAAATATGGTGTCATAGAAATTAAATTATGTAAATCTGCACCTTCTAAAGTAGCGTCTGTTTCCAACGTTTCTACTGCAATAACCTCCATTTCCAAATCGTCTCTCAAATCTGATTCGATGGTCGATTGATGTGGTACAATGGTGTCGTAAATCAAAGCCGCAATCTCTTTCATGTGACCTTCGGCAGGGATGACTTTAAAAAAGTAGCCACCTGTTTTGAGCACACGTTTTACTTCTTTAAGATGAACTGGAGAAAAAATATTTAGAATAACATCCACCGCAGCATCTACTATTGGTAAATCGAAAACAGAACCAACAAGGTAAGTCGATTGCTTATCTTTTTTTGAAGATTTAGCAACACCAGCTTTTGAAATATCAATCCCAATTTTATTTAGACCAACATCTTTGTGTATATTTCTAGTGTAATACCCACTTCCACATCCTAAGTCGAGTAAATGAGTGGTCTCTTTCTCTTCTGAAAAAATCTCCAACTTAGCAATAGTCGACTCAATTTCCTCAACTAGAAAATCATAGTGCCCTGTGGATAAAAATGCTTCTCTGGCATTCATCATTAACTTACTGTCTCCAGGCTCAGGTTTCTTTTTTTGATTAGGTAGCAATAGATTGACATAACCTTCTTTCGCAAAGTCAAAGGAATGGCCCTGCTCACATTTC
>CALGLS010000075.1 GCA_937959375.1 uncultured Saprospiraceae bacterium | reverse complement strand
ACATTTTGACTCCCGCCTGGCGGCCCGACAGGTTTATCATTTTGCGGTTTTACATTTAAAAAATTTTGCTAAAAGCGATGCAGCTAAATATTCAGAGAACTGACTTAGCGGTCAACCTGCGAAGACGGAAGTCCGAAGTTTCCCTCTAACGTATTTCACGATCGCAGGAAACTTCCGTCTTCAGACTTCGGACTTCGGACTTCCGTCTTCTATCACCCCACCGCAATCGGAGCCACCAAGCATTCCTTAGGAATAGCAAATGCTTCCACCAAATACTTTGCATCATCCCGAACTTCTTTGCACAGCTTATTCACGATTCTTCTGATTGCTTTAGTTTTTGAACCTTCCATATAACCATCTTCTAGGTACCAACCTTTATTTTCTTCAATTGTAGAAAGTGCATAAAGACTACACAGTCTACTAAGAATAGGTTTTAAACCATCATCTGCTCGGTCAATTGCAGCAACGAATTGTTTCAAAACGACATGCTCTACATAAGCATTTGCCAATTCAACCATATGCGTTTGACATCTCAGGAAAGCCATATTGGGATCCCTCGTTTTTCCTAGAATACTTCGCATACGCTGGGTTAATGCCAATAAAATGTTGCGCTCTCGATAATGAAAAGCAGCTAATTGGAATTCGCTATCCAATAAATGATCGGTATCTGTTTTACGAACAATGTAGGAGTTGCGTTCAGTAATCGAAGTGGTGATTTTATCGGTTATTATTTTGGTAATTGCTTTGAAACCATTGTCATGAAAAGATGCTTTAAAGGTTGAAATCAATCCTTTGGCTACCAATTGCATCAGTACCGTATTGTCACCTTCAAACGTAGTAAAAATATCAGTATCTGCTTTTAGTTCTGCTAAACGATTTTCCGCAAGGTAACCTTTACCTCCACAAGCCTCTCGACATTCTTGCAAAGTACTGGTTGTAAACCAAGTCGCATATGATTTGAGACCGGCAGCCAAGGTTTCTATTTCACGAATGTCATCATCTGTCCGGTTGACAAATCGTTTGGTTAAGTAGGTGAGCGCTATGTCAAGTGCATATGCTTTTGCTAATCTCGGCATCAATCGACGTTGATGAGTTGGATAGTCTAACAATAAAGTTTCGGGTTGCTTGTCGTCTGGTGCAAACTGGCGACGTTCCAACGCATATTTAATGGCGATGGTCAATCCAGATTTTGCGGCGCTTAATCCTGCTTGTGGTACACATACACGTCCTCCAACGAGTGTGCCTAGCATGGTAAAGAATCGTCTTGATGGATTGGTGATCGTACTGCTGTATTCACCATTGGCATCAATATCTCCAAAACGATTCAGTAAATTTTCAACAGGAACCGATACTTGGTCAAACCAAATTCGACCATTGTCGACTCCATTCAATCCGAGCTTATAACCGCAATCCTCAATTCGAACGCCGGGCATAGATGCTCCAGTATCTGCATGTCGTATAGGAACCAAAACAGCATGGACACCATGTTGTATACCATTGACAATCAACTGTGCAAAAACAGTTGCCATAATGCCGTGGTTCGCTGCGTTTCCAATGTAATCTTTCCCTGCAGTAGGTGTGGGGCTATTGATAACTATGGTTTTAGTATCGTGGTGATAGGTGGCAGTTGTTTCTAGAGCTCTTACATTTGATCCATGCCCGAGTTCTGTCATCGCAAAGCAACCGGGCAATGCCATCGTACCAATGTCTTTTAAATATTTTTGATGATGCTTTTCAGTTCCTAACCATTGTACGCTCCCTCCAAATAAACCAAACTGGACGCCAAACTTTATGGTCAAACTCAAATCGTGGTAACCCAGCATTTCAAAAACGGCAGCATAGCTTCCCATGTCATTTTTACCACCGCAAGATTCATCAAAAGCGAGTGCTCCTAATCCTTGCTCTGCTAATGCTTTGCACCATTGTAGTACGTGGGCCCTGTGAGCATCTTTATCTTTATGTAATGTAATTTTGAATTCATGATCAGAAAGTAAAGTCCGCATTTTGTTTCTAGCCTCATGGTAGTCATCATCTAGTAATCTAGTGAGTGCATTGACATCAAATGGTGGAGCAGTTTCTTCTTTCTTGGTATTCGTAAAAATACTATCGATGGTATCAGATGCAGCACCTCCTAAGGCTGCTTCTAGGTTTTCGAGGGCAGCTTTTGTTTGATCAGAAGACCAGAGTAATGTTTTGTCTCCGATTGCACTTTGTTTAGCCATCTCGATTCCGAGGTTGGCCATAGATTGCGACGTGTTGTTAGGAAGTTTATCTGCTGCGTTTTTTAGTAAGCTCACCCAGTGTCTGAAAAGCTCTTTAGTTGGCGGGTTGGTAGGGTCACTCCAGCTATCTAGCAATATCAAATCTTCCTTTTCGATAAAGGGGAGTTCAGCTATTTTATTTTTAATAAGTTTTACTTCAGAGGGGCTAAGTAGCGAGTCAGCCCAACCAATATAATAGAGTGGGAGTAGACTGAGTACACCTGGAGAATATGCAGGGAAGGAGTTTGTGTTATTAGTCATTTTTATATTATTAGTTACTTCTGCCATGAAATTAGTAATAATATAACATTGATGTGTCTTTTTTTGTTGGAGATTCTTTCTTCAATTCCAAACAAAAAAATCCTGAAACCTTTTCCGGGGTTCCAGGATGAATAAGTGTTTGTTCGTTTTCTCTATATATGTTTCGAAATCGATTTAGGTCAATTGGCCTAAATGATTTTCTGGATCATGGGTGTTTCATAGTATTAATTGATCCTTCTAGATAATTTTATTGGATGATGTTGGAACAGCTATAGCATGCCTAGCTTAGGAAATTTCCTAAAGGATGTTATTGCTATTGCAATTTGAACTACCATTTGTGGTAAATCCACAGTGGTTCTCTCGTGTATGCAGGGATTTCTCTAAAAAGAAGACAGGGCTTGTTGAAGATTTTAAACGGTTTTGAGCTAATGCCTTGTCTTGGTAGATGTTCGGGTGAGGAGCATCTGGTTTTTTAGTTTCGAAGTGTGTGAGGTGTATTTATATAATTTGTATAGAGGGCTAATTCTATATCTATTATTTTAGCAAATAAAATGCCAAAAATGCTCTGACAGTCAGTTAATTAAAAATTATATTTTACATATATGTGTTGAGTCGTACCGTAGGATAAAGCTTTGCCTTTTTCTAAGTAAGTGTTTAGTTAAGACAAAAAAATAAAGGCCATCCGGGGGGATGACCTTTTGCTGTGGGGGGATTACTATATATCCTAGGGGGGATAGGAGTAATCTCCTTAAATTGAACTGATTGCCACTAAGAGTGGGCGTGTGTTTTTATCTTTAATATCCTTCTAAGAATGCTGCTGCTCCAGGGGATAGGATTAAAGTATCCTTGTTTGCATCTTCTATCTCATAGAGCATATATTCAAGGTCGTTATCTTGGGGAAATTGTATTTCTATTTCCTGAATGGTGGTTTCTGTTTCCAGTAACCGATTCGGAAAGGGACTTCTGAAGGTTAAGAACAGTAGTCCTAAAAATACTATGGCTAGTACGTGTTCTTTCATGGTGTAGGATTTGATTTTGTGTTTATTGATTATACACATTGTCACATCAATATATTATTATTAATACTATATAAAAATTGTACCAAAAATAAAAAAGACCACCCGAGGGTGGTCTTGAAAACAGACTATGAGAGAACCGCTATTATAGGAAAACGTTAGGTAAGTGTGTAGTTATCAGAGCTTTATGGTTTTTTAATGCCAATGTATGTTAGCTCAGATACAGATATGTTAAAATTATAATTTATTTTAATATGTATGAGGGGTGACAGATACTAATTGATTTTTGTTGTTGGTTAGTTGATAATCTGGCATTTCGGAATTTGGGGTTTCAGTACTAGCTTGAGGTAAATAAAAATTATATTCCTCATCTATTTCATTGTTTTCTTTGGTGGATTTCTCAGGTATAGTCCGCTCAGAATATACTTCTACATTGTCAAGTATGGGAACAGGGTGTTGAAGTAGTCCTGCTAGAATAAGAATAAAGAGCCCGGCAAATACGAATTTGAGCATGGTGTTTCAATAATTTTGAATTACACAAAAGCTGTTAGCGTTAGAAAAGCCTCTTGTGTAATCGAGGGTGAAAAATAGTGTGTCATTTTGTTTAGTTACTAACTTTTGTGAAACCTAATAATTTGTCACTCAAAAGTTCGAAAACTCAAAAATGTATGTTTGCCTAAAACGGAAGTCCTCTTTAAATCTATCGTCTGTCCAGCTTATCTAATTGGTATTTCTTAATTACAGAAATAAGTTTCTTATCATAATTCTTATCGGTAGCATAGCCAGCTTTTTTCAAACCAGTAGCCCACTTCTTATAGTTTTTACCATAGCTTTTCAATTTTTTGTATCGGCCAGCTGTTAGTATTTGGCTGTGGTGTGTCCAGCTTCCTTTGGGGCTAGTGTACTTTCTGAAAAAATCTTTATGGTGATCATCTGTCGCATTGGTACAATGACCTTTTCTACAATTTTTACTAAAACATTTGATGCCAAAAAAGTTATTATTGTTTACTGCTAGTTTGCTAGTGCCTGCTCGACTTTCTACCAAAGCCTGAGCAATCTTAATACTGGCAGGTACACCAGATTTGTGCATATCTTCGATGGCAAGAGGAGCGTACTCTCGGATAAAATCACGTGTACGTTTATCATGTAAGTCAGCAGCTCCTACTGGTGCATAAGCATTACCATTTGTAGAAGCACCAGGACGGTAGGCAACTGTTTGTGCCACAGCGGTACTTGAGTTTTGCTGATCAAAGTCGTCGGAAATTCCTGCAAGAGGTGCTTTGAGCGCAATATTAAACTTCATGTCCTTCTTTAGTAAAACGAAAGCCGTCAATACCAAGATCCCAATTTTCAACCAAGGAAAGGTCTTTAGTTTCGGAAACTGCTCGGTGAGATCAGCCATTCGTTGCTTTACGGTCAAAGCCGTTTTTTGAAGAACCAATACCATTTGATTAAAGAGTTCTCCAAGTAAAGGACCAATATTTACATCACGTTCCTTTGGTGTAGGTATTGGATTTTCCTGAATAATCGCCTTGTGAACGAATTTCTTCCGAGTATCGATCACGGTCATTGGTATATCATTGTATTTTGAAGCACCCATAATATCTATGTTTAAAACTTTTTAATACTAAACTAATCAGTAGGAGTCATGTTGTTGACACAAATATAAAACATTTTGTTTGTTTAAACCAAATTATAAAACAAATATTTTGTTTTAATTTTTTAATCACTCATTTTTTACCCTTTATAACCACTTTGAAATCTTTGGTACTTCTTTTGCAAACTAGCAGATATCCCTCCCTTATTTAACTCCATTTACTAAAAGACTAAAAGCAATTTGTTTAGATGTAAGTTCGTTAAACCTACATTCTGACAAGGAGCAATGACATGGCAACATAACCTACAAAAGAAACTTTTGGTTGTTTTTGAATATCTGAGCTCAATTCAGAATTTAAATACCTCCTAGATTACTAACAGTTTTAATATGTCATTCATGAAAAAATCAAATTTAATTTTAGCCTTTGTACTTTTTGTAATGGGATCAATGTTTACTTCTTGTTCATCAGGAAAAGGATGTAAAGGAGGTGGCTGGTATGGCGACCGCAATTTGTCAAGCGTAACGCCAGCAGTAGAGGCACCAGAACGATCAGTTGAGTTTTATTCAGAGACAACTTGTGCTGAATAACTATTCACAAAAGAGATAAGCTCAAAAAATCATTCTTTGAGAAATCCTGTGGCCAATGTTAAAATGAAAGCAAAAGTGACCAAATGAAACCTTGATTTTATTTTATCATTGGGTTCTACCATGGGACTTGTCCAAGAACCAAAAAATTAGATGTCAAACTCAGATTTAATCCGAGTTTGACATTTCGTTTTTAGTATGGATGGTTTTGTTTATCTTGGCAGCCAAAATAAAACCAATATCACTATGAGTTTATTAAAAGATAAAGTCGCCTTAATTACTGGCGGATCTAGAGGAATCGGTGAGGCGATCGTTCGTAGATATGTTGCCGAAGGTGCAGCAGTAGCTTTTACCTATGTCTCATCTTCAGAGCGTGCTGAAAAAATTTGTGAAGAGCTTAATGCAAATGGCGCCAATGTCAAAGCATACAAATCTGACGCAAGTTCTTACAGTCAAGCTGAAGC
>CALGLS010000074.1 GCA_937959375.1 uncultured Saprospiraceae bacterium | reverse complement strand
ATTTTTAATAATTGATCCTGATTTTTTTAAACTATCTTTGCGGCCTAATTGTCTTAATGACTAAACTATCAAATTGGAAAAATCAGTAAAACCATACTCAAAAGACGGAGAAGGCAAAAAGACTCAGGTATCAAAGATGTTTGACTCTATTGCTCCGTATTACGACTTTCTTAATCACTTCTTATCATTAGGAATTGATATTAGCTGGCGTAAAAAAGCAATTGATGAGCTGAAAGGCGTTGAACACAAGCAAATATTGGATGTTGCTACCGGTACAGCAGACCTTCCCATCATGATGATGAAGCGAATTCAGCCTGAAAAAATCATCGGATTAGACATTTCTAAAGAAATGCTACAGGTCGGCCACAAAAAGATCGGCAAAAATGGCATGGAAAAGGCAATAGAACTAATGCACGGTGACTCAGAGAATTTACCATTCGAAGACAATAGCTTTGATGCTGTAACCGTTGCATTTGGAGTCAGAAACTTTGAAAACTTAGAAAAGGGATTGGGAGAGATGAAAAGAGTACTTAAGCCTGGTGGCAAAATGGTTATTCTTGAATTTTCAAAACCTACTATGTTCCCGTTCAAACAGGGTTTCAATTTCTACTTTAAGTACATTTTGCCAGTCATTGGCAGAATTACTTCGAAAGACCCAAAAGCTTACGACTACCTTTATCGTTCTGTACAGGTATTCCCTGATGGCGAAAAGCTGGTGAACATATTACAGAAAACCGGATTTAATAACAACAAATGCAAGGCACTAACACTAGGAATCTGTTCCATCTACACATCACAAAAATAGCGATTATCGCTATTTTGGCCTTTTTCGTTTCTAATAACTTAGAGGCTCAAACATCTAAAGGAAATTACAATTTTCTTGAGTTTCAAGCTAAACCATACTACTTTGGTATAACCTTGGGTTACAATTCATCTAACTTTAAGGTTTTTCATTCTAGTCAGTTCATTTTAAATGACAGCATCAGTTCGGCTAAGTCTGTAACTGGGCCAGGGTTTAACTTAGGAATTGTTAGTAACCTTAAAATTGGTGATTACTTTGATTTCAGATTCCTTCCTACCCTATCCTTTGCTGAGCGTAATATTGGTTATTCTGCGCCAAGAGATTTCAGACCTGCTTATAATCGAAAGATCGAATCGGTATTTGTAGAACTACCCTTCCATATCCGATATAAATCTGCTCCTTATAATGATATCCGCTTATTTATGATTGCTGGTGTCAAATATTCCTTTGATGTGGCTTCTGATTCTAGAACGCGACAGGCTGATGAGTTGGTTAAAATAGCTCCAACTGATTTTGCATTTGAATATGGTGCGGGGGTACAGTTCTTTTTCCCTTACTTTATCTTTTCTCCAGAAATCAAGGTTTCACACGGGATAAGTAACATCCTTATTTTTGATAATAATCTGGATCAATCTAATGTAATTGAGAAGGTGCTTTCTCGTGCGCTGACGATTAGTCTGCATTTTGAGGGGTAAATTATTTCTCTTGTTTTTCTGGGTTCGACACCCTCCGGGGTCCGTAAACCTTGATCTGCTTATTGTCTAGAATAGTTTGACCTTTCTGAGTTCAGCTCAGACTATCACTCTGCTAGGAGCATTTCATTCACAGTGGTGATCATCTCAGGGAAAAAGCTATTAAATTCCTCATTGTAGCGTGCAAAATCAGCCTTTAGGTGCTCTATTCCTGAGGCAAAGTCAGAAGGGAATTTGGTCCGCTGATCCATTATTTCTAGTACCTTCTGCATTCCTTTGTCTGTCCCGTATTTGGGCAGCCAATCAGAGGCAATCATATTTGGCAGGCGTCTTTTCAACTTTTCAGGCATTTCTTCCATCCTTTTTTCCAAAACTCCGTACATCTTATCACTAAAGTTCTCAATCGTCTCATTTGAGTAGCGTTCCCAATTGTGAACCAACAGGTGATCATAGAAAAGATCAATAACTACGGGCGCATACTTATGATGATGTGGTTGTAAGCGATGGGTTCCTTTCCGTACTTCAGGATGATTATCGGTGTAACGATCAATGAAACGGTGAATGGTAATACCTTTTTGCACGGCAGTGCTATAATTAGCCACCTCCTTATTACGGATGAAGTCAGCAATCATGTTGCCTACGATGATATCTTCATTTTCACCGGAAAGAAATAAGTGCGCTAAAAAATTCATTGAAGTTTATATTACAAAAGTATTTACAAAGCTATGAAGTTGTTTAAGAATATTCACAGAAAGTGAAGTTAAATGCCTGTCCGGCTGGCCAGACGGGCTTGTTTCTGTAGACGAAGCTTATTTTTATTTTCATAGCCATAGCTATGGGAGTAAAAATAGCTAAAGTTCTACGGGAGCAATGATTTAACTGGAACTATTGTGTATTATTTTTAAGCAACTTCTATCTTAAAAAGCTACCTTTGCGCTCGATTAAATAGAAATTGTTTAAAATAACACAGAGAAATTAATTATGGCTTTAAAATGTGGAATTGTTGGTCTCCCAAATGTAGGTAAATCTACTCTATTCAATGCGCTTACATCTGCTAAAGCTTTGGCTGCAAACTACCCTTTTGCTACCAAAGAACCTAATGTAGGTATGATTACCGTTCCTGATGCTAGAATAGACAAACTTAGTGAATTGGTAAATCCACAAAAGGTGCAACCTACTACGATAGAGATTGTAGATATTGCTGGCCTTATAAAAGGTGCTAGTAAAGGTGAAGGCTTGGGTAATCAATTTCTTGCAAATATCCGTGAAGTAGATGCGATCATACACGTGGTTCGTTGCTTTGCTAACGACAACATCGTACACGTTGATGGAGATATAAATCCGGTTCGAGATAAAGAAACCATTGACATGGAATTGCTTTTCAAAGATTTGGAAACAATGGAAAAGCGAATTGAAAAATTAAAGAAACAAGCGAAGGCAGGTAAGAAAGAAGATCAGGCAAAAGTGGATATGGCTAACCGCTTGTATGAACATATGGAAGCTGGTAAACCTGCCAGAAGCTATCCAACTGACTCTGATGATGAAGTTGCTTTAATTCAAGAACTTTACTTGCTTACTGCAAAGCCTATCTTATATGTTTGCAATGTAGATGAGGATTCTGCTATTGACGGCAACGAACACACCAAAGCTTTCAAGGAATTGGTAGCTCCTGAAAATGCAGAAGTTATTTACGTTTGTGCAGGTATGGAAGCTGACATTGCAGAACTTGATACCAAAGAGGAACGTCTTGAATTCCTACAAGAAATGGGATTAAACGAACCTGGTGTTAATCGCTTGATACATTCTTCTTACAAACTTCTAAACTTGATCACCTACTTTACGGCTGGTGAAAAAGAAGTTCGTGCTTGGACCATTGAAGTTGGAACAAAAGCTCCAGGCGCTGCCGGTGTTATTCACACTGATTTCGAAAAAGGTTTTATCCGTGCTGAGGTTATCAAGTATAATGACTTCGTTGAACTTGGTTCAGAACAGGCAGTAAAAAGTGCTGGAAAAATGGGTGTAGAAGGAAAGGAATATGTAGTGGCTGATGGTGATATTATGCACTTCTTGTTTAATGTTTAATTGTTGCCCACTTATTAAAAAGCCCGCTAACGGAAAATCGTTAGCGGGCTTTTTGTTTAGCAGGCTTTTATGATACTACTCAAGTAAAAATCATGAGCTGCGTCGGCTGAGCAAAGCATTATTTACGGACATACATCACCTGCTTCACAGCATCAAGTACATGCTTTACATTCGGCATATAAGCATCTACTAAAGTACCAGCATATGGCAAGGAAGTATCAGCAGCATTTACGCGAATAACTGGTGCGTCCAAATAATCGAAGGCTTGCTTTTGCACTACATAGGTGATTTCAGAAGAGACTCCAGCAAATGGCCAAGACTCATCAATTACAACGATACGGTTTGTCTTCTTTACAGAATCAACAATCGTTTTGTGATCCATTGGACGAATCGTTCTTAGATCAATTACTTCTGCAGAAATACCTTCTTTTTCTAATTCAGCAGCAGCTTGTTCTGCAACAAGAATCATCTTATTATAAGACACCAAAGTTACATCTGTTCCTTCTTTACGAACTCTAGCTTTTCCGATAGGAACTAGGTATTCTTCTTCTGGAACTTCTGCGGTATGACCATACATGATTTCTGATTCCATGAAACAAATCGGATCATCATCACGGATCGCAGATTTTAACAAACCTTTGGCATCATAAGGATCTATAATAGAAATCACTTTAAGCCCAGGGCAGTTTGCCAACCAACTTTCGAATGTTTGTGAATGCTGTTGTGCTAACTGACCAGCAGCTCCAGAAGGGCCACGGAATACGATAGGACAATTAAATTCACCTGCTGATTGAGATAAGGTTTTTGCTGCATTGTTTACGATTTGGTCAAACGCTAAAACCGCGAAGTTCCAAGTCATAAATTCAATGATTGGTCGTAGACCATTCATCGCAGCTCCAACACCGATACCGGCAAAACCTAATTCTGCGATAGGAGTATCAATAACTCTTCGAGCACCAAACTCATCGAGCATTCCTTTACTTACTTTATAGGCACCGTTGTATTCTGCTACTTCTTCTCCCATTAGGAAAACAGAATCGTCACGACGCATTTCTTCTGACATTGCTTCACGAAGCGCATCTCTTAATGCAATTTCTCTTGCCATGGATAGTTATTATTTAGAATGAACCGTAAAAGTATCATTTATAGGGCAAAACACCAAGTCAAACGGACATTTAGAACGATTGATTTAGCTCAATTCCTCTTCTATTAGCTTTACTTAAGGTATTTGTCTCTAAATTACCATAATACTTAGGTCAATTGACTCTATCTTTAGCTGAACCAAGCGTTTTGCCCAAAGGCAATTCCCTTCCAATCAATCACTTAAGAGCATGTTTAAATTTCCATTTAATTGCAAATCAATGTTTTATGAACCTCGCGTCCAATTTTAGAATTCAGTTAGCTCGCTAAACTCATTAAAAAATTGTTAGCGAGAACCATAAACTCTTGATTTTCATAGGAAAC
>CALGLS010000073.1 GCA_937959375.1 uncultured Saprospiraceae bacterium | reverse complement strand
CTTAGCACTTCGAGAACAATCTTACCATCGTCAATCATTACCTTTTCACCAGGAGTTACATCTTGCGCAAAGCTTTCATAACTCATGTAAATGGCTTCCATTGTGCCAACACATTCTTTGTTTGTAAAGGTGAGTATGTCGCCTTCTTTTAGTGGAAGCTTGTTGTCCTTGATTTCTCCAACACGTAATTTAGGTCCTTGTAAATCTGCAAGAATACTAATGTGTGTGTTGTACTTCTCATTGATATAATTGATGTGGTCAATAACCTGCTTATGGTCTTGGTGTTTACCATGCGAAAAGTTGAGACGAAAAACATCGACTCCCGCTTCTACCAATTCCAATAGCTTCTCGTAAGAGCTACATGCAGGACCAACTGTGGCCACTATTTTTGTATTTTGATGCTTAAGTTTTTTCATAAAGATGGGCTTTATCAGTATCCAGAATAGGGTACTGAGTGTCAAATGTACAATAACTATCGCATAGAACAAATTTTGTATATGCGTTTTACAGCTCCCAAAGATATAATTTGAGCTTAAAAAGAGACAATATTATAGGGTAAATGAGGGGCAATTCGTGCAGAAGTAGGCTTTCTTTGTAGGAATCATGCGTATTTTTCTCTGTTTTCGTTAAAAACTAAGGTAAAAAAGCAGATATTTGCCCCAGAGGTGGCTTTTTTAGTTTTTGCATTGTATGTTAACACTAGCTCAAACTAAATTTAAAAAGTGAATAAAATCTTGGTAATACCTAGACTTATACTTTATTTTGTAGCTGCATTTGTAAACCATGTGTACCTAAACAACTGATAATCAGGGAGGGGTGCTCATTAAAGTTCAATTTAATTATGTCAAACATCGCGGAAAGAGTAAAGAAAATCATCATTGACAAGCTGGGTGTAGAAGATTCAGAGGTCACAACGGAAGCTAGTTTCACTAACGACCTTGGGGCTGATTCACTGGATACAGTAGAATTAATCATGGAATTTGAAAAAGAATTTGATATTTCAATTCCTGACGAGCAAGCGGAAAACATTCAGACTGTTGGACAGGCTGTAAGTTATTTAGAATCGCAAATTCAAGACTAATCAATTCCTTATGGAATTTTCAGGTATGAATTGCAACTCTTTAAATGCTTGAGTCAAACTAATCCACAAATTAGGAGTATCCGCTTCTGATTTGTGGATTTTTTCTTTCTTTTCAGAAAAGCCGATGAAGTAATTATATTTTACGGTTTACACACTTACACACCAAACACCATCATATGAAAAGGGTCGTAGTAACAGGTATTGGCGCTTTAACTCCCATAGGAAATAATATTCGTGAATATTTAAGTGGTTTGCAAAATGGTATAAGTGGAGCTGCTCCAATTACTCGTTTTGATGCTGCTAAGTTTAAAACACAATTTGCCTGCGAGGTAAAAGATTTTGTAGTCAATGATTTATTGGATCGAAAGGAAGCACGCCGCCTCGATGCATTCACACAATATGCCTTAGTTGCATCCAATGAAGCAATTGCTGATGCAGCGCTTGATATGGAAAAGATCGACTTAGACATGGCAGGTGTTATCTGGGGATCTGGTATCGGAGGTTTTCGATCCCTCGAAAAAGAAGTTGAAGAATTTGCCGCAGGAAGCGGTACACCAAGATATAATCCTTTTATGATTCCAAAGATGATCTCTGATATTGCAGCAGGTCATATTTCTATAAAACATGGATTCAGAGGAATTAACTATGCAACAGTTTCGGCTTGCGCCTCTTCATCACACGCCATCGGCAGTAGCTTTGATGCCATTCGTTTGGGTAAAGCAATAGTGATGATTACTGGAGGTTCAGAAGCTGCTGTTACAAAAGCAGGAATCGGTGGTTTCAATGCCATGAAAGCATTGTCAACACGCAACGATGATCCAGCAGCAGCATCTCGACCTTTTGATTTAGATCGCGATGGCTTTGTACTCGGAGAAGGAGCTGGTGCTTTGGTTTTAGAAGAACTAGAACACGCCAAAGCAAGAGGTGCAAATATTTATGCAGAGATTGTAGGAACAGGAGCAACAGGAGATGCCTACCATATTACTGCACCACATCCAGAGGGACTTGGCGCGAGGAATGTTATGAAAATAGCACTTAAGGAGGCGAAAATGAACCCTGACGAGATTGATTACGTAAACGTACATGGTACGTCCACTCCCTTAGGAGATATAGCAGAAACCAAAGCGATCATGAAAGTCTTTGGAGAAGATGCTTACAAACTAAATATTAGCTCAACAAAGTCAATGACCGGCCATCTGCTCGGAGCAGCAGGCGCTATTGAAGCAATAGCAGGTATCTTGGCGATTAAAGAGCAATTTATACCACCTACGATCAACCATTTTACGGATGATCCTGCGTTTGATGCTAAACTGAATTTTACTTTTAACAATGCACAGCAACGAAAAGTACGTGCCATTTTAAGTAACACTTTCGGATTCGGTGGACACAATGCATCGGTGGTGATAAAGGAGTTTTAGAGAAGTTGGAAGTTGGAGGATGGAAGTTGGAAGTTTCCCGCGAATGCGGAGCGCTCGATATAGGGCAACTTCCAACCTCCCACCTCCAATTCCCCACTTTAAAATTTCCAAAGAAATTTTAAGCTTTATGCTTCGTGCAGTTATTAGTTAATGAAAATGGTTCAGTTTCCGATTCTTTTCTAGTAACATAAAAAGTAACTGCACGGAGGTAGCTACCCTTTTTTACCAGTTCATAGCTGGAACCTCTATCATATAGAATCGGAAACTGAGCGTATTAATAACTATGGAATAGCAAGTCACCTGATATCGTGCAGGTGGTTTGCCATTCCTTTATAACTATCAAATCTTGAAGTTTTTGTTAAGGTTTTACAACCTGCACTTTTCCCCAGAAAAGAATTTTGCAAAACGGCTTAAGTCTTTGTTAGGTTTTGTTCCGAGCAACATGGGTTTGTTTCGGCTTGCCTTCTATCACAAGTCTACTGCCAACGATAAGGTCTATTCCATTCAGAGTAATGAACGTCTGGAATACCTTGGTGATGCCGTGCTGGGCACCATAGTCGCAGAATATCTTTTTAAAAAATACCCTAGCAGTGATGAGGGATTCCTAACCAAAATGCGGTCTAAAATTGTCAAGCGTAAATCTCTAAACAAGATTGCTGACAAGATGGGACTCGACGTTTTTCTAAGTGAATACAACAACACCCGACTCAGTAAATCTATGCTGGGTAATGCACTCGAAGCATTGGTGGGCGCTGTCTATTTAGAACGGGGCTACCACGGTACCAAGCACTACGTCATTCAAAAGATTCTGCGCGGCTACCTCGATATCCACGAGCTAGAGCAATTTGATGACAACTACAAAAGTCAGTTGCTTGAGTGGTGTCAGAAAAATGGCCAGTCTGTCGCTTACAAGATGTTGGCAAAATATAAAATGGACAAACGCGACCGCTTCAAAGTAGCCGTTTTAGTCAATGGTAAACGACTTGCTAC
>CALGLS010000072.1 GCA_937959375.1 uncultured Saprospiraceae bacterium | reverse complement strand
CCAAAAAAGGATGGCCTGACAACGTTGTTGCCAGGCCATTGCCAATGAATCACCCATTAACTATCTTTAGTCAGCGATCGTAATGTCGCCGAATATTGTCTCTGTTGCGCCATCAGTAAATTGAACTTCGATTTGGTAAACATAAACACCAGGTTTTACTTTTTGGCCTTTGAAAGTGCCATTCCAACCTTCTGTCTCATGCCCCGCAGTCAATTCTGATTTGCTAAATAATACATTTCCCCAACGGTCCACCACTGTTAGTGTTTTTATATGATGTACGTTGTCGCCAGCGTACGCTGTGAAATAGTCGTTTTGGCCGTCACCGTTGGGAGAAAATGCATTAGGAATATAAATACCATGATTAAGATCTAAGTAGATGATGATGGAAGAAGTTGCAGAACAACCTGCTTCGTTAGTCACAGTCAATGTGTACTTTACATCTTGTGTAGGAGTTACTTTTGGGTTCAAACAATCGGTACAACTCAAACCCTCAGCAGGTGACCAGTTGTAAGTTAGATTACCAGCACTAGCAACTCTTGGAGATAAAGTATAGGTCTCACCGAAACCAATTCGAACACTTTTTTCTAAGTCTAATTCTACTGCTACGCTAGCTTCGATTAATACTGTTTCTGTTGTATAACAGTCGTTGTCGTCAGTAATTTCAACTTGGTAGTTACCTGGTTCCAAATTGTGTGCAAGGTGGTTTAGGCTAATTACTTCACCTCTGCTATTGGTCCATGTGAAGTAGTAGGTCTGTGTTGGATCTGACATGAAAACTCTAGCTTCACCGTCGTTACCGCCACAATCTGCTTTGATTGTTTCAATGTTATCAATCATTAAACCATCTTGGTTTTCAATCGTTACTTCGAGTGTCGCGCTACAACCGATTGCGTCCGTTGCAGTCACAGTGTATAGGCCGCCAGCCATGTTTGTAATTTCTTCAGTTGTACTACCATCGCTCCATTGATAAGTGAAAGGAGCAGCTCCTCCGATAGCACTCACAAGTACAGCACCTGTTGAATTATCGCAGAAATTATTCGTTGTACCTAGTATAGCGATTGATAGTGGATTCACCATGATGCTAAGTTCGTTTGAAGTAGCAGAAGTGGTGCTGATGCAGTTAGCATTTGACGTTAGGTTACAAGTAATCACTTGTCCGTTGCTTATGTCAGTCGTTGAGAATGTAGGATTGTTTGTACCAACATTTACACCGTCAATCATCCATTGGTAAGAAGGATTCGTTCCAAGGTTTGTTCCGTTTGCAGTAAATGTAATTTCAGTTCCTTCACAAATTTGACTCAAGTCTGATTCAATTGAAATCGTTGGAAAAGAAGGAGTGTTTACCAAAACGCTAACTGGATCTGATTCAAGAATAGAGAAAGCAAGACAATCACCTGTTGCAGTAACGATGCAGGTTACTTCTTGGTTTGGACTAAGACTCATCGTGGAAAAAACTGAATCATTGGTGCCGACCGGTTGCCCGTCAACCATCCATTGAAAGAAAGGATTTCCTCCCCAGTTTTCTCCAAGAGCGATAAAGGTTACAAACTCACCTTCGCAGATTTCGTTGATGTCGGCTGAGATTCCCAAAGTTGGCGTCAATGTTTCATTGACTGTTGTGTTTATTTGGTTGGATTGGATATCGTTAGCCAACAGACAGTCTTCGCTTGAGGTAAGTGTGCAACTCACAAGTTGTCCGTTTAATAAGTTTGTAGTTTCAAATACTGATGCATTCGTTCCAGTAGAGATGCCATCTATCATCCAATTGAAGGTTGGATTTGTACCCCAGTAAGAACCAGAGGCTACAAAGATGACGTTTTCACCTTCACAAATTTCATCGGTGTTAGCCGTAATAGATACGGTTGGTTGCAAACCAGATATAACATTAATCGTAATGCTATTAGCTGTTGCTAAAAGGTTTTGAGCACAGATGTTATCGTAAATTAATTCACAGGTTACTTCGTCGTTATTCGTTAGTGTGTTATTGCTATAAACAGCATCATTTGCTCCATTGATTGCAGTACCATTAAGGTACCATTGAAGAGATAGACTTTCAACATCTGAGCTATCCGAGATGATTGAAGTAAAGTTGACCTCCATGCCTTGGCAAATTGTGTTTGTATTTGCAGTAATACTTAATGTTGGAGTTGCCAAATTTCCAGCGATAGAAATAGTAATTGGGTTAGAAACATGTTCATAAGTTGCGCAATCCATTGCCATGGAAATGATGCATTCTATTACATCTCCGCTCGCTAAATTTGAGTTAGTGTAAGTTACATTTGTTGCACCGCTAATCTCTAATCCGTTAAGTGTCCATTGATAGTTGATACCCGCAGTATTGTTTTGGATGGTAGCATCAAATATAAAAGGACTGTTGTCGCATCCTTGATCTTGAGTGGTCTCGATTGTTACTAAAGGCGCTACAGTATTTGCACCTGCAGCTAGTAGCTCGATGATGTTACTCATTAATTCAGGAGACAGATTAATTCTTACCCAATCCTGGTCGGTAGTGGTGACGATCTTACCTATGTTCATGTCCTCAGGACAGTAAATAAAGCCATAGTTTTTATCGTTGTTTTGTAAAAAAGGTATAATAGATGCGTCACCACTTCCATAAGTACCGTACCAGTAATAAGATAATTCGCTAATTGTATTTGAGGTGTTAGATAAGGTTCCAATAACTTGCATCGGAGTAATGCTTCCAGTTGTTTCACCTTCCCAAGTAAAACTGTTTCCTAAATTAGAAATGATATTTTCGAAGGTTACATTACCAGGGTGTGTTAGTTGAAATTCAGATTGAATGTAAATACTTCTTCCTGATTCAATGAATTGTTGGATAGTAGCCTGTCTGTTAGCAGGAAGGTCGATAAGACCAGAAGATAAGATTAAAACATCAGCGTTGTCGAAGTTAGTAATGTCGTCAAGGTCAGATTGATTATGAACACTAGTAGTGTGACCCATGCTTTCAGCAACCGCCTGCCAGTTGTCATCCATGACCTGCATAGGATGAAAAGACTTGCTTTCCATAATAGCGATGTTTTCGGCGAAGATGCTTTGGCTAAGGCATACGAGTAGCAGCACCAAAGTTGACGTTTTGGTTAATAGGTTCATGGACAAAAAATTGGTCGATGAGGGAAACGCTGTTTAAAAAATGTTTTTTAAGGTAAAGGGTAGAGCGTTTTGTTCATAACTCGCTTTTGTTCAAAATGTAGCGAGCGACGGGGAGAGTTGTTTTTGTTTTTTGGTCTGCTTTCGCGGACAAGAGAGGGGAGTTTGTTAGTAGCTGTTATATCTGCTATCTGGATGTAAAATTACAGCAAAAGGCCTCGCAGGACAATAACGGGAATTTGGTATTAAAGTCATTAGGAATTTTTGCATATGAATATTTGCTTTTAACTTGTTGATAATGAGCTTATTAAACTTGTATTTTTTTGCTTTTACATTTCAAGAGAAAAGAGTCTTTTTCGAAAACTACTATAAACATGGTAGGAGCAAATTAGCTTCAAAGAAGGGATTTTGAGCTAGTCAAAGCTAAAAATGATAAACAAGCTTAGGGTAATGAAGCTATTTCTAACTCAAAAAAGTCCGAATCTAGAATAAATTATCGATTTGGATAAAATGGAATGCCCTTTACTGTAACCTATATCCAATCTAGTAAGTACAATCATTGTACGTCTTTATTGTTGGCTAAAACCAACACCTCATGCTGAAACACTAAAGAATTGCCTATGAACACTCTTGAAAAAAGCCCTACTTTATCCTATCGGACTCCAGATAATATGGAGATTAAAGGAACTTTTTGCTCTGACTTCGCCGAGATTCTTAGTCCAGCAGCTTTGCGCTTCTTGGTGCGTTTGCACAACCAGTTTCAGGAAAAAAGAAAAGTGTTGCTACAGAACCGTATAGAAAAACAGCAGCTAATTGATAGTGGAATGATGCCTACTTTTTTAGAAGAAACGAAGGAGATTCGAGAAAGCGAGTGGATTGTAGCACCGCTTCCTCCAGATTTAATGGATAGAAGAGTAGAGATCACAGGGCCTGTAGAAAGAAAGATGATGATCAATGCCCTTAACTCTGGCGCGAATGTTTTTATGGCAGATCTTGAAGATAGTAATACACCTTCGTGGAATAACTGTATACAAGGTCAGGTCAATCTGAGAGATGCAGTGAATAAAACCATTACATACGAACATCCTACTACAGGAAAATTTTATGAACTCAATAATAAGGTAGCAACGCTCATGGTGCGCCCTCGTGGTTGGCATTTAGAGGAAAAAAATATTTTAATTGATGGAAAACCGATGAGTGCGAGTCTAGTAGATTTCGGTCTTTACTTTTTTCACAATGCTGATACATTAATTAAGATGGGGAGTGCACCTTATTTTTACCTACCAAAATTAGAAAACCATCTTGAAGCAAGATTGTGGAATGAGATTTTTGTCTATACCCAAGAATTTTTCGGTATCGCCCAGCGTACTGTCAAAGCAACTGTTTTGATAGAAACGATTACGGCTTCTTTTGAGATGCACGAAATCTTGAATGAACTAAAAGATCACTCAGCTGGATTGAACTGCGGTAGATGGGATTACCTCTTTTCATTTATCAAATGTTTTCGAAACATACCTGGTTGTGTTTTCCCTGATCGATCCCAAGTAAGCATGGATGTACCATTTATGCGTGCTTACACACAATTACTTGTTCAGTCTTGTCACAAACGAAGTGCACATGCTATTGGAGGTATGGCCGCTCAGATTCCCATTAAAAATGACCTTAAAGCAAATGCAGCTGCAATAGAAAAGGTCAAGGCGGATAAGTTACGTGAAGTTACAGATGGACATGATGGCACTTGGGTCGCTCATCCGGGCTTGGTGACAGTAGCAAAAGAAATTTTTGACGAACACATGCTTGGTAAAAATCAAATTGCTAATAAAAGAAAAGACTTCACGGTTACTGCTGCTGAATTAATTGCTATTCCGAAAGGAACAATCACTGAAGCAGGTTTAAGAAAAAATATCAATGTAGGAATTCTATATATTGAAAGTTGGTTAGGTGGAAATGGTGCTGCTGCCATTTATAATTGTATGGAAGATGTAGCTACTGCTGAAATATCTAGATCACAAATATGGCAATGGATTAGAAACAATTCACGATTAGAGGATGGTAGAATGGTGACCTATCAACTGTACCGGATGCTTATGGATGAAGAATTAAAAAGTATAGAACAAAGTTTGGGAGAAGCCTGTTTTCTTAAGGGACGGTTTCAGGAGGCTACCCGTATTTTTGACGAACTGATAAAAGCGGAAGAGTTTATTGACTTTTTGACTATTCCAGGCTATGCTCTGATTGACTAAATAACTCTGTTATTCTTCAAGCGCTTAGAAAGCTTGGCACTCGTTTTGTATATCATTCATACGTATAGCCACATGTTTTAAAAACTTCAAGCTGAGATCACTATAATCTAAGATCTAATCTTTATTTGATGTCGTTGAAGTTGTTTTAAAATTTCAAAGAAAACTTCTCAAAATCAATTTTATAAAACTTCTTTTTTAATTACTAATCCACACTTATGTTATTAGTAATGTGCATCACTATCATCAGATAGATGACTCTAAAGAGTTTTGTATATAACTAATGGAAAAGCATTCGAAAGAGTAGGCCTTATCGAGATTTATGAAAAAATAAATAAGGTGATATAGATTAGGACTTGCTAGGGAAGTAGATAGAATTGAATCAAGTGGATATAGCCCTTACTAGTTGTTGCAGCTGGTAATACGAACAGTGAAGCAATTAAGCTTAGCTGTTTGTCCATCAAATAGGTTTTATTAATTGTTTTAGATAAATAGTTGTAAAGTGCTGAGTCTGTATTAATTATAGGCTCAGCATTCTTTGTTTTGTGGGCTATTAATAACTAGATGCCAGATTTTAAGGCTGTTTGCCTAATGCATGAGGATAATTGCTTCTATATTTATCAAAAAAATCCGCACATTTTTATAAATAATAAGCTACATTTGCATCAATAAAAATAAAATAACATGGATACAAATACAGAAAAAAAATCGACCGCCAAATATTGGATGATGTTTTTGGTGTCTACTCTAATAATGATAGGCTTTTTAGTGGTATTACCTGAATGGTTTTGGGTAGTTTTACCGTTTTCATTGACTAGCCTTGTATTGGCTTTTGACGCAATGTAATCGCCTTCTGCTATTAACAGCATAAAAACGCCATTCTGTTTTCAGAATGGCGTTTTTTATTAAAGGGCTCTAAGGGCTTGCTAAAAACTATTGTATCTCTCTCTGTAGTTAGAAAAATGTAAGCTATTTTTTGACCTATTTCACTGAAATAGTGCAAGTTATACCTCTTTGATTAGAAATACCCTTTTTAGGGTACGATCAAATATTGCCATAAAAAGTATCTTTACCCTCACATTCCATCCTTACATAATAAAGAAATAAAGGTCTTGTCTCCCCCAAGCCAGTTTTGATCTTTAGCACAAAATTACATTTCATAGTACATTCTAGGACTGAAACCTAGAACAAATAGTACCCATTTAAACCTGTTTTATTCATTAAAACTTTACTACAAAGTCATTCTTTGATAAAGAGTATTATAGGTAATCTATGATATTAAGCTTGTTAAAAAGCTAAAAAATAAACTTCCTCCATGAAAAGATTAGTACAATTGATATTGATTTGTTGTTTTGCCTTGGTGGCAAATGCTCAAGTTGTTTATGTTACACCCAACGGAACCGGAAATGGTAGCTCTTGGGCCAATGCAAGCGGTGACCTAAGGGCAATGATGGATGCTGCCAACTCAGATACAGAAATTTGGGTGGCTCAAGGAACATATACGCCGACCACCTGCAGTTCTTGCAATAATACGAACCGAAATCTCTATTTCAACCTGAAAGAAGGAGTGGAGGTATACGGAGGTTTTATTGGTAACGAAACCCAACGTAGTCAAAGAAACTGGGAAAACAACCCAACAATTCTCTCCGGAGATATTGATGGGAATGGCAATCTGAGTAATAATTCCTACACCGTCGTTTACACCAAAAATACTTCGCCATCTACCATCATAGATGGTTTTACAGTTACTGAAGGAAATTCATCTGCAACTAGCGGTGGTTCTGCTAACCTAAATAGGAGTGGTGCCGGATTTTATAATGATGCTAGTTCTAATAATATCTCAAGTCCAACTGTTCGTAACTGTACCTTTACAGGTAACGATGCAACTCGATATGGTGCCGGTTTTTTTAATGATGGTCGATCAGGGACAGCAAGTCCAAGTGTAGAAAACTGTCGATTTATTAATAACGATAGTAATGAAGGTGGCGGTTTTTACAACAGTAGTTATAACGGCCTCACTGCACCAACTTTGACAGACTGTGTCTTTGAAGGAAACACTGCTTTGTACGGAGCAGGTATTTATAATAATGCAAATGGTGGTGAGAGTTCACCAACCTTAATTAATTGCATCCTAAATAATAACAACGCAAGCTTCTACGCGGGAGGGATGTATAATTTTGTAAAATCATCTTCAGGAATATGTGAACCAGTTATGGTTAATTGTGTTGTTTCTAACAATACTGCGGCATCGGCAGGAGGTATTTATTCGCTTGCTAATGATGATGGCTCTCTTGAAATAGATGTAATTAATGCTACTTTTTATGCCAACGATGCGGGCAATACAGGTGGCGCATTCTACATGAATGTTTCCAGTAATTCTAGCGGAGAAGCGAATATAGTAAACTCCATTTTCTGGGAAAGTCTTGGAGGATTTAACAGACTTGTTCATTTTAGTGGTAGTGGTACTCCCGTTTTAAATATTAGTTTTTCGACAGTTGATGTTTCGAATTGCAATGACATCACTTACTCTAGTGGTGGTGATGTAAACTGTGGTTCAGGAATGATTTACAATCAAGACCCACTATTCGTAGATGCAGATGGAGGTGATTTCCATTTGACTGTAGACTCACCTGCTAAAAACGCTGGAGATAATTCTTCTATCGAGAGCACTGGAGTTACCGTTGATCTGGATAACCAAGCACGTATTGTTTCTACTACAGTAGATATGGGCGTTTACGAATTTACAACAGGTGATTCTGATGGTGATGGTATTGCTGACAATGTGGATAACTGTCCAAATATTCCAAACGCTGGTCAAGCAAATAATGATGGCGATCCTGCTGGTAATGCTTGTGACTGTGATCCGAATGATAACACCGTTTATCCAGGTGCTCCTGAAATCTGTGATGGTCTTGACAACAACTGTAATAACGAAACGGATGAGACTGGAGATATCACGTTTTACGCAGATACAGATGGTGACACTTTTGGTGATCCAAACAATACCATTACAGCTTGTACACAACCAGCGGGTTATGTAAGCAACGATGAGGATTGTGATGATAGCGATGAAAACACTTACCCAGGAGCTCCTGAGCTATGTGACGGAATCGACAACAATTGTAATGATCAAACGGACGAAGGAGTTTCTGATAACACACCTCCAACGGTTTCTTGTCAGAATGTTACCATTACTTTGAGTAGTAGTGGATCTGCCTCAATAATCCCAGAGGATGTTTACGCTAGTGGTACTGATAATTGTGGTGCTGTAAACTTGGTAAGTGTTACGCCTTCTACTTTTAATACGACTAACATTGGTGCAAATACTGTTACCCTTTTGGTAAATGATGGAAATGGTAACACGGCAACTTGCCAAGCAACCGTAACCGTAAATCCATATGTTGGAGGTCCTGTTGATTACTGTGCTTCCATAGGAAACCAACCGTGGATTGAATGGGTTGAAAATGTAACTTTTGCTACGATAAATAACGATTCAGGAAAAGATCGCTATGGCGACTTTACGGATCAATCAACGAATGTAAATCAAGGAGGTGCTTATACTATAGCGGTTGATCCAATTTTTAGTTGGCCACACTTCAATGAGTATATCCGAGTTTGGATTGATTACAATGGTGATGGTGATTTTACAGATGCCAACGAAGTTGCGTTCTCTGCGATAACTCCAATCGGACAAAGTGGAACCAATCCTCCTCCTATTACTGGAACTATTGTGATACCAGCCAACGCAACTCCTGGTGCTACGCGGATGCGTATGTCTATGCAGCGTGATGCTTATGCAGATCCTTGCGAAGCCTTTACTTATGGCGAGGTAGAAGATTATACAATTGTGATTAATGCAAGTGGACCTATACTAAGTTTGGTTTGTCCCAACAATGTAGTTGTAACTGCAGCACCTGGCTCAACTAGTGCAGTAGCTTCCTGGTCACTACCAACTGTTAGTACAACTTGTACGGGTACAGCAGTTTTGACACAAACTGGAGGACCTGCGAGTGGTAGCACATTCCCATTGGGAAGTACAACGATTTCCTATCAAGCTACTGACGATTGTAGTAATGTTGAAAATTGTTCGTTTGATGTGATTGTTCAGGAGATTGCAACAACGCTTTCGATTAGTTGTCCAGGAAATATAACAGAAACCTTAACTGGTTCGAATACAAGTGTGCCAGTGTTTTGGGATTTACCAACTACATCAACTGATTGTCCAACTGGAACCGTTGTGGTGAATCAAACCAGTGGGCCTCCGAGTGGTTCTTCGTTTACAGCGGGTGTAACAACGATTGCTTATTCAGCTACTGACAATTGTGGAAATGTGGAGAACTGTAGTTTTACCATTACGATAAATCCTGCGAGTACAGGTGAGTTTCCAACTTACTGTGCAGCTTCTGGTCAGCAACCTTGGCAGCAGTGGATTAGCAATGTAACTTTTGGAGCAATTAATAACGATAGTGGTAAGAGTCAATACACCGATTATACAGATTTGAGTACAACGGTAAATGCAGGCGCTTCATATCCAATTAGTATGCAAGCGACTTTTAGTTGGACGCAATGGGATGAATACTTTAGTGTTTGGATTGATTATAACCAAGATGGTGTTTTTGATGATGCAACTGAGTTAGCATTCCAAGGTATTAGTCCTGGAGGAACGGCTCCGCAAACGGTACCACCTCTGACAGGAAATATTTCGATTCCAGCATCTGCAGTGAATGGTGCAACGGGGATGCGTGTGATCATGAGTCAAGAAGGTTATGCTTCGTCTTGTGGATCGTTTGTGTTTGGAGAGGTGGAAGACTATGCTGTCGTAATTACCGGAGGATCTGGGCTTGTAGGAAATTCAAATGCGGATTATAATTTCTTTACAGTAATGAATAATCGTGGAGCTGCTCATTTAGAATGGGTGACGAATACAACTTACAAAACGGATTACTTTGTGGTAGAGCGTTCTGCAGATGGTGAAAACTTTGAAGATTTATTTGAGGTAATGAATGATAAGAACAGTTCAGATGCCTTGCGTTTTTCAACGAAAGATATTGATCCAATTGATGGAATGAATTACTATCGAATCCTGACGATCAATACGGATGGATCAGAGCGTTATTCCGCTGTGCGTGCCATTGAAATGAGTCCTCTTGTAGACTTTACAATATTCCCGAATCCAGCGATGGATTTTGCTGATATTGATCTAAAGCACTTTGAAGGTAGGAGCGTGAAGTTATTTGTTTATGATCAATATGGAACGCTTCAATTTGTGCATGAAGTAGATGAGGTAACTTCATCTGTAGCGCGACTTGATTTTAGTAACTTGCTAAATGGGATGTATGTTATAAGGGCTAAGTCTGGAGATTTGCGACAGGTTAGTAAGCGGGTTGTAGTGGCAAGAATGTATTAATTTAGTCCAAGTACTTTGCCAGTAAAATAATTTTCTTTAATAAAAAACCGCTAGTTGTTCAACTAGCGGTTTTTTATTGTTTTAGCGTATAAGTATCAGAAGAGGAGAGTTGTTTGCGGTCTTCTCTGCTGTAAGTTTATAAGAGCATCGGGCAAGTCTGTTACAGATTTGTGAGTCCCGATGCCTATGCCATTTCCAGAGGCATTCATTTACATGAACGAGCACCCAATGGAAGATCTCTTTCTGGATTTGATTGGTGAAATTCCAAATCGTCATCCTATTCATTCTTGGGGTCAAGACTAGTACAGCTTTATCTAAACAGGATCTGGCAAGTCCTTAAAATATAGAGTTTAGATGTACATGAAATGTTGAAAGAGATAGTTGCTAGTCTTAAATATCTTAAAAGAACTTTTTTATCAAAAAAACCTACAATAAAGCAAGTCTTCAGGCATTATATCGCTTGACTATTTAGATGGAAGTTTTAAAAAAGAACTTCATTTAGGGGAGCTTAGAATTGTCTATTGGAAATAAGTGTTTTCTGATTTATATGTTTAATGCTGCCAAGATACTTAAATTTTAGAAAAAACAAACAGATGGCTACATGAAATTATAAAAATGATGGGAGCATACTTGCCGATAGCAGGGTTAGCCTAGTTGTAGACTGCCTGTTTTTTATCTAATGATTTCCTCGTAGTAGGTTTTTGAGAAAACTTCCTAGTTTTTAAAAAGAAAAACTTATATCAAATTTGTTTAAGCACTATTCGCGTATCACTGAAAAACATTTATGCTCAACTCGAGTTCCAATTTTGACATGTGCCCAATATACACCAGTATTAAGTTGAGAAATGTCAATGGGGATTAATTCACGAATACCTCCTGATTCCATATCCTGCGAAAGCATTACCTGACCATTTGCATTAATGACCTTTAGGTTGATTAAACTTGGACTTTTAGTTTCAATCTCCATATGAAATAATTGATGAGCTACGGGGTTAGGAAAAAAGTTAACTGTAAATGGAGCTTGTTCACCAAAACTTATGTTAATGATGTTGGAGTACTCATAGCTATTATCATAGTCAATCATTTTTAGACGATAATAATTATCTGATACATTTGCGGACTCATCAAGATATTGATAATGGTATTGTTCCGGAAGGTGTTCTTCAAATGAGATAGGCATCCATTCTAATTCACTCTGCTCTGAAAATCGATTCGCACGTTGAATTTCAAATCCTCGAAAATTGTCTGGGTTGGCAATTTCCCATTCTAATAAGGCATCTTGGTTTTGTTTTTTTCCAGAAAAGTAAACTAAGTCAACTGGCAATGAAGGATTGTCGCCAACTCGGTAAATGATCCGACTAGTTGTAGAAAAATTTTGAGTAGTACCATTTTCAGTAGCAACGACATATACGGTATCTGACCACATGCTGTCGGGGTCAATTATTTGAGGACAAAGTATCGAAGCGTTTTGTTCTAATTTGAGAAACCCTGCATTCATATAATACGGATTGTCTGTATTTCCTATATTTTTTTGTGAAACAAACTTTAAAGAATCATCAACCATGAAAACAGAACTGTGATCTTGATGATAATATCTGAATGAAATGGAGTCGTTTGCTTGATTAGAATAAATGGTTAAATAAAATATCCAATTAGGGCCTATAGCATTAGCCGATACAACACCTCGTAATTCTCCATCGTGAAAAGCAGCTAGTTTATGACCACTAGCATCAGGGAAGGTATCGCGAACTCTCATACGTACTGTCATTGTCATGCTATACGCAAAGTTACTAGGATTAACGCTCCAACTTGGATTTTCATCGTTTGATAATTCATTAGAAAAATAGTAAGACCAATCAACAGGATCGTTGTTTGGTTCATCTAAAAAATTATTTAAGTCTAACTTTGGAAAAGTATCGCCAGCGCTAATAACCTGATCGGGTATGTTATTGATAATGGGAGGGTGATTAACACTGCCACTTGGTCCTGCTGCGAGTATTGGCACATTTCTTTTTACTCGAGGAATTGTATCAAGACAAATTTTTGTAAATGAATTTCCATAGCTTGATAAATACAAAATTGAGAAGCAGGTTAAAAGTAGGATTTTTAATCGCATGTAGTTTGTTTTTTTGGCGTTTCTATTACAGTGTTTTAATTTAACTGATTTGAGAAAATTTATCTATTGGTAAGGCTTGACAGAAAATAGGTATAATCCTGAAATGTCCACGATCGTATAAATGAAATTTAACGATCGTGGACCCTATTCAGAATTAAAATATTAAAATTTCTATTTTACTAATAACACCTGTTCACTTGCTTTTCCGGATGCTCCTTCCAAACTAATAAAGTAGACGCCATTACTTAAGTCAGGTTGATTCGCTTCTGTCGCATTCAACTCAACTGTGTGCATGCCAGCACCGAGTTGTATCTGTTGTTGTCGAACCACATTTCCGAGCATGTCAATAACTTTGATCGTAATTTCATCGGCGATAGGTAACACAAAATTAATGTTGGTAACATCATTAAACGGATTTGGCATTACCTTCATTACCAGTGGTATTTCTAAGTCGACGGATGAAGTCGTAGAGGCTAAAGTAAACACTCCTGGTTCATCAACTGAACCGTGATTTTCATTGATAACAAATGACATCATTTCATTAATTTCATGAATCTCAGTAGTTGCTGAGTCATAGTATTTAAAGTTTAAAGTTTGGTTGTTCTCATTGGAGTAGGTCGTCAAAAAGAGCATGTATGCGTCCATTGGTTCGATGTAAATCGGTTGACCAACTCCTCGCACTTCACCATTTACAAATGCTGCAACTTCATCTCCTTCTTTTAATAAATTGAATTCATCTTCTTCTATTACAGCAATCACGGTCATACTGTATTCAAAAGCAGCTGGATTAATATCCCAAATGTTGGATCGTACTGTTGCCTGAATACTTCCATTGTTGCGTATTTGACCGTTGTTACCTCCTGCAAAATTGAGATTTGGATCATCACCAATAAGTTGCTCAAGTGTGCCACCGTTAGTGATTCTCAATATATAACCATTTGGCGCTTCCATAAAATTCAAACTTCCAACCCATCCAACGCCTGCTACATATTGTGCAAATGAAGTTTGGCCTTTTACAAGATCTCCATTGAGTGGTTCTAATGATGAAAGTGCTTCATCTACAGAACTTCCTTGTTGGGGCAAGTACCCAATCCAGTTCCAATTACTATCTAATGAGATGGCAATGGTATCTGGGTTAATAGGGTGGCCTAAAAGACTGATGGTGTCATTCTGTGTACCTTTATATTGATACATTGTGGTATAGCTCATATGGGTAAGCGAACCTTCCCATGACTGGTAATTAGTACTATAATCTGCAAAATTACCCCGATCTTTTACATAACATTCTTCTGGATGATCTAAACTTTCTAAAACAGTATTAATTGCTTTGTCCGGCATGTCAAGGTTAAATGAAATCCAATTCCAGCCACTGTGGATGGGGATTTCGCGAAGTACGATATTCTGCGTGTGTAAAACATCAGGATTCTCAGGTTCCCCTTGTGTATCATCATTAGTAAAGGTGTAGGTTTCAAGTACAGAACCATACAATAAACAAGTAGATGCATCCCAAATTTGGAAACTAATTTCACCTGTATCTAAGGCATTGGAATAAACCGTGAGGTAAGCCAAATAGCGTTCAATCGTAGGAGCATCTTCATATTCAACATGCGCCAATCCACGAAGTTCGCCATCAATAAATGCTGCAACGATGTCATTCTCATCGTTAGAAATTTCACCTTCAATATCTAGCTCAACGGTAAAAGACATGTTGTACCAATATTGACTTGGATCGACAGACCAATCTGGTGGATGACAGATAACACTCAGATTTAAATTAAGCGGTTCATCTCCCATACCAGATGTGTTGTGTAGCTGAATGGTTCCCGTGTATTGACCGTTTGCAATTTGATCAGATACCGTAAAAACAATGACCTCTGTACCTCCGGCAGGAATTTCTCCTGAAAGGGTAGAAGGGATGATCCATGCAGGAACATCTTCCAATGTGAACCCCGCAGTTTGACCACCTAAGTTTTGAATAGTACGTGTTACTAACCAACTTTCATCCGTATATTTTATATCATCAATGTGGCCATCTGCCCACTTCAAAGGATTTCGGTCAACTAGGAATTCCCAATTGATTGGTTCTGGAATGGCATTGCCAGCTAAGTCTTCAATGCCTGTAACTTCTGCACGTAGTATCCTGTTTTCAAGAAACTCATTTTGATCTGTAGGAACAATATAAATTCGGTTTGCTATACAAGAAACATCGAAGTTTAAAAGCGTATTTGTTTCTGTGTTGATTAAGCTTACGTGATCGAGCACATTAGCTAACATAGCAGCACAATCAATATCTTCAGAGAATTCAATGTAGATTTGGTCGGCGGCATGTAGTATACCATCAGCAGGTTCAGGTACTCCTAAAAGTGCAGGTGGAACACGTTCTAATCTACCTGGAATGACAGAGGATAAACCTATCGGTAAAAATCCAGTACACTGTGACAAAGCTCGGATTTCATAAGGGCCATCTGCCAATGCACTTACATCCCAATAGACGGTTTCAAAAAGCGGATTTAGTGAATCTTTTTCTACTTCTACAATGTTGACCCATGCACCATTTCCATCAATCTCGCGGTATTGCACACGGAGTAATTCCATATCGGAATCGTCTACATCATAACTATTTAGTGTAATTGCTACAGAGTCTCCATTGGCAGGAGTAACCACCCAGTCTGGCAGTGGGAATTCGATTTCAACATCACTACAGGATTCGATAAAATGCGCACTGATCGGAATCTTTTGCTCAAAGAGTGAGTCGGTTTTAATACCAAGATCAAATACGGCACGCTGTCGTTCACAGTCTGCATAAAACAGAATGTCTAAATCTTCATAATCGTATTCGACTGGTCCTTTTTCAATAGTCACAGTCACTTCTGAGGTTTCCAAGTATGCAAGGCTAAAGGCAATAGGATCGGTTGTTGGTTGGCCATTGATTTTGACAATAGCACCATCAGAATTTGTAGCTGCAGCAAGCGCCATCATGTATACTCTCGTGTCTTCACTAGGTGAAGTATTACTTACCGTAAAGTTGAATACAGCTGGTTCGGTTTCAGGAATATTGACCATCACCGCTTGATCTACTTCAATACCAACTTGATCACGGTTTTGTGTATTTGGTTCATGTGGACAAGAAGATTGACCCGAAACGGTTGTAAATACGGGTGTTCCAAAAACCTGATCTCTCAAAATATTAATAGAAAAGTTGTCACCATTGTCATTGTCTTCCAAATGGTACCCAACTTCAGTTGTTTCAGTTTCTGAAGTAGATTCAGAACCTCCATATGCCCAGCCCATGTTGATAGAAACCTGATCTTCTCCACCAACGCCACCAATATAAAGACCAGCAGCTACTGCAAAATCGAGATCAACGTCTACAGAGAAATCAAAAGTAGTTGACTCGCTCGTTTCTGTTTGCTGCGCATATTCATAAACCACACCACCGTCAAATGATAGGTTTTGTTCAAAGACAGCTTGTGCTTTGGTTTCTTCATTTCGTTGAATGATCTGTTGCCACATTTCTGCGGAAGCAGTATCCAAAACGTTGCTCAATAAATCAGGAATGATGACATTTTTAATATGCGTTTCAGAATATAGATAATTGGTCGCAAAACCATCCGGTCTAATGAAAACTTCTTCGTTTACATGGTAAGTACAGGTTGTGTCATTATAAGTGAGGGCATCGGTAATACCAAAAATTAGATTCATGGCTCCTCCCATATACATGTCTCCTCCCATTTCTGAACCTACGATCAAATCATCATCTTTAGTTAGTAAGGTATTGGTAGAAGTAACACAAAGTTTT
>CALGLS010000071.1 GCA_937959375.1 uncultured Saprospiraceae bacterium | reverse complement strand
AGATCTCACGGGAGTAGTGACGAAGGTGGGGGAAGAAGAATTCAATCAAGGGGTGATCTCTTCTCCTGAAAAATTATTGACAGGTAAAGTAGCGGGACTTCAGATTAATTCTAGTGCAGAACCAGGAGGGGGAAGCCGATTTAGATTAAGGGGAGGGACTACCTTCGGTAATACGAATAACACACCGTTGATTGTGGTTGATGGTGTACCTTTAGATGAGCGAGGTTCTGCAAGTGGTAGAAATCCTTTGAACTTTATTAACGCAGCGGATGTAGCTGATATTACTATTTTGAAGGATGCTTCCGCAGCAGCTATTTATGGCTCACGGGGAGCAAATGGTGTCATCATTATTACGACAAAATCAGGTGGAGGGAATTTTAAAGTTGATTACAACGGCTATTATTCTATTACAGACTTTGTATCAAGTGTACCTATTCTTGATTCGGATCAATTTAGAAAAGCAATCAATGCAAAAGCACCACAGAATATTGGCGATCTGGGAGAAGCAAATACGGACTGGGTAGATGAGGTAACTCAGGCTGCCTCAGGAATGCAGCATAATCTTTCTTTTGGCGGAAGCTACAAAAAGAGTAATTATTTTATTTCACTCAACCACATGTATAACAATGGTATTTTGAAAACTACAAAAAATACAAACACCAATGTAGGTATTAATTTGTCGACCAAGTTATTGGATGACAATCTCATCATTAATGTTCGTTCCAAAAGTGGATGGAACAAAGATGATTTTGCACCCAACGTAATCGGTGCAGCGCAGGCTTTTGATCCAACTCAACCAATATTAGATCCTGATAGCGAATTTGGAGGTTACTTCCAATGGCAGAATGAATTGGCTGTAAAAAATCCGGTTGCTTCCTTACTACAGTCACAAGAAGAAGGTAAAGGAACACGACTATTGAACGCTGTTGACGTAGAATATAAGCTACCATTTTTAGAGGGGCTTTCGATAAAAACAAATTTAAGTTATGACTACCTCGACGGTGAAAAGTTTTTGATAAAAGAACCAACACTTAGAGAAAATTCTACAGACAATGGATTTCTTAAAACAGAAACAGAACGACACACTTCTTTACTAACTGAAACCTACGGAACCTATAGAAAGAAATTTGATAGATCTAATCTAGAATTCACCACTGGTTATTCTTGGCAAGAATTTAATCGTGAAAACAAATGGGTGGACGGTAATCAATTAGTAATGGCGGATGACGAATTAGGATATATGGCGACTGCTCAAATAAAACCTGATTCAGTTTCTTCTGCCAACCGATTAATTTCTTTTTTCGGTCGACTCAACTACAACTTTGATGAAAAATACCTATTAACGCTTTCTCTTCGTCGTGACGGGTCTACTCGTTTTGGACCAGCCAACCAATGGGGGTATTTCCCCGCAGCAGCTTTTGGGTGGAGAATATTACAAGAAGATTTTGCAAAGGGCTTGGCAAAGACTTTCACAGACTTAAAATTAAGAGTGAGTTACGGTCTTACAGGAAATGAATCTATTGGAGATTATCGCTATGCTATCTTTTATGGTTATGGGACGGATGATGCTCGCTATCAATTTGGAGATACTTATGTGAACACACTTAGAGGTCGAGGAGTAGATCCTAATATAAAATGGGAGTCAACCGCTTCTCTTAATGTGGGTCTTGATTTTGGGGTGCTCAATAATAGGCTAACTGGCTCAATTGACGTTTATAAAAAAACAACCAACGACCTTTTATTTGATGTAGCAACGGCTGCATTTACAAATCTAAGTGATCGAGTCGTTACCAATATTGGTGAGTTAGAAAATTCGGGTATTGAATTGGCCTTGCGAAGCTACGTAGTAGATCGAAGTAATTTTGATTGGGAAGTTGGATTAACAGCGAGTTACAATAAAAATAAAATTACTAAAATAGATAACTCCAACCTTCCTGAGTTTCCGGGCTATGAAGATGGAGGTATTTCAGGAGACATAGGGCAGCAAATTCAAATAATAAAAGTTGGAGAATCTGTAGGATCTTTCCGAACCTATGAGCAAATATATGATGTGAATGGAAATCCGGTAACTGATGCAGGGGATGCTATAGAAATGTATGTTGACCAAAATGATGATGGAATGATCAGTGAATTAGATCTGGTGGTCAATAAAAAATCTGAGCCAGATTATTTATTTGGCTTGACCAATAATATCTCCTACAAAAAATTTGACTTAGGGTTTACCCTTCGGGCAAGTTTGGGTAACTATGTTTATAATAATACAGCTTCCAGTACCGGTTATTTTGATCGCCTGACAGAGTCACAGGTCACCAATAACGTACACTCTTCTGCTTTTTCAAATAATTTTAAAGAGCGTCAATTGAAGTCCGACCATTATGTCGAAAATGCCTCGTTTTTTAAACTAGATAACATTACAATTGGTTACACCATAAAACCTAAAAAATTCATTAAGCAAATTAGAATTTACGCCACTGCACAAAATGTGTTTACACTTTCAGGCTACTCAGGTATTGATCCGGAAGCACCACAATTTACCGGAGGTATTGATAATGGTATTTACCCTAATGCATTAACTTACTTATTTGGAGCAAGCGCTTCATTCTAAAATAATTATTTGTTATGAAAAAAATATTATTTCTAAGCACACTGACTTGTTTTCTTTTTTGCTGCGCTTGCACAGACTTAGATCTTGCACCTGAGGATGCTTTTACGGAGTTTGAAATTTTCAAAGACCCAGAAGCTTATCGCTCATATCTAGCTAAGATTTATGGCGCTTATTCATTGACAGGGCAGGATGGTCCAAATGGAGAACCTGATATTTCAATCGTTAATGATGAAGGTTTTACTTCCTACATCCGTGTTTATTGGAAAGCACAGGAGTTAACGACTGATGAAGCCGTTATCGCTTGGACGGATGCGGGCATTCGTGATTTACACGCCCATAACTGGACTTCCGAAAACCAATTCGTAAGAGTACTCTACTATCGAATTGCTCTGATCGTATCCATTGCTAATGATTTTATCAGACAATCTTCACCTGAGAAATTAGCAGAAAACGGAATAACCGGAGCCGATGTAGATCTCATCAATGCGTATCGTGCTGAAGCCAGATTCCTTAGAGCAATGGCGTACTGGCATGCATTAGACTTGTTTAAGAATATTGCAGTTGTCACTGAAATTACTTCAGAATTTCCAACTCAAAGTACACCACAAGAAACCTTTGATTTTATCGAAACAGAATTGAAGGAAATCGAATCCGAAATAGCTGCTCCTATGGCTAATGAATATGGCCGAGCGGATCAAGCAGCCGTGTGGATGTTGCAAGCTAAATTGTATATCAACGCAGAGGCGACTATTGGTGTAGACAAGTATAGCGAATGTCTCACTGCTTGCGAAAAAATAATTAATGCAGGATATATGTTAGATGATAACTATAAAGAGTTATTTATGACAGAAAACAACCTCTCTCCAGAAATTATTTTTGCACTTAATTCAGATGGTCAGAATTCTCAAAATTGGGGATCTACTACTTTCTTGGTGCATGGAGCCATTGGTGCATTGATGGAAGATGAAGAAGATGAGGCATTGACCAACTATGGCGTCGTAGGTGGATGGGCTGGTTTGAGAACAACATCAGCCATGGTCGAAAAATTTCCAGATGTAACTGGAGATATTGACAGTCGTGCTATTTTCTTTACCGAAGGACAGGAATTAGAGATTGACGATATTGGAGACTTTACAAATGGTTACGCTGTTCCCAAATATTCAAACCTTTCACCTGCAGGAGTAGCGGGGTCTGATGCAACGCATGTCGACACGGATTACCCAATGTTTCGTTTAGCAGATGCTTACCTGATGTATGCAGAAGTAACCTTACGTGGTGCAGCTGGAGGTGACATGGGACAAGCATTGGATCTAATAAATATGTTGAGAACTAGAGCTTATGGTAATGCTGATGGGAATATTGATATGAGTGAGCTTAATCTTGATTTTATTTTGGATGAACGCGTTCGTGAGTTATATTGGGAAGGTACGCGTAGAATTGATCTCATTCGTTTTGGTCAATATACGGATGAAGGCATCTGGCCATGGAAAGGCGATGTGCCAGAAGGAAAAACGACAGAGAGTTTCCGAAATATTTTTCCAATTCCAGCTTCTGACCTTTTGGCTAATCCTAAGATGGAACAGAATACAGGTTACTAAATTCACAACATGAAAAAACAAATAATTCTTTTACTACTGATTGTTCCTTTCATCTTTTCTGAGCTTCAAGCTCAATCTATTTCTCGTGTAGAGCCACCCAACTGGTGGGTTGGGATGAAGCATCAACAATTGCAGTTACTCGTTTATGGAAAAGACATAGGTCACTTAAAACCACAAATCAACTATCCGGGGGTAACAGTAGAGGCAACACATCGAGTAAGCAACGATAACTATTTGTTTGTAGATTTGAATATTGCCACTAGCACAAAGGCTGGTAGTTTTCAAATCAACTTTACAGAAAAAGGTAAGACCATTATTAGTAAGCAATATGACTTGCGTCAAAAAGAAAGACCTTCTGAAGAGGTGATTGGTTTTGATGCTTCTGATGTTTTGTATTTGATAACTCCTGATCGTTTTGCAAATGGAGATACTAAGAATGATGCTGTAGCAGGAATGTTGGAAACACCAAGTCGTAGCAATAAAGGTGGTCGACACGGAGGAGATATTGAAGGCATTCGAAAGAACCTAGACTACTTGAAGGATATGGGATTTACAGCAATCTGGCTCAACCCTGTGCTGGAAAATGATATGCCCGAATATTCTTATCACGGTTATGCAACAACTGATTTCTATAAAGTAGACACGCGCTTTGGAAGCAATGAATCCTATCGTCAATTAAGTAAAGAGGCCAAGTCAAAAGGTATCAAGATCATCATGGACATGATCGTCAATCACTGTGGTTCCAAGCATTGGTGGATGGACGATTTACCTACGAATGATTGGCTGAATTCAACAGGCGACTACGTGCAAACTTCTCATCGAAAAACATTATTGCAAGATCCACATGCAGCCCAATCCGACAAAAAAGTATTCACTGACGGTTGGTTTGTACCCACCATGCCGGATCTGAATCAGCGCAATCGATTCATGGCCAATTACCTCACTCAAAACAGTATCTGGTGGATTGAATACGGACAACTCAACGGTATTAGAATGGACACTTATCCGTATCCAGATATGGATTACATGACAGAATGGACCCAACGAGTGATGGAAGAATATCCCAATTTTAATATCGTTGGTGAGGAATGGTTTGAAGAGCAACCAGCAATTGTAGCCTATTGGCAAAAGGATAAAATAAATCCAAACGGATATACTTCAGAACTGAAATCTTTGATGGATTTTCCAATGCGCTATGCAGTAGAAAAAGCACTAATGGCAGAAGAAAGTTGGAGCGAAGGATGGATCGATCTGTATGAAATGTTGGCACTTGATTTCTTATACGCGGATCCTTCTCAACTGGTTATCTTTCCAGACAATCATGACATGAGTCGAATTTTTACGCAAGTAAATGAAGATTTCGATTTATATAAATTAGGAATTACCTTTTATTTGACGACTCGTGGAGTACCGCAAATTTACTATGGTACCGAAATATTAATGGCTAATCCAGGTACAGGAGATCATGGGATTATTCGCTCAGACTTTCCGGGAGGTTGGCAAAAGGATACCATCAATGGATTTACAGGAGTCGGTTTGACTAGCCAACAAAAATCAGCAAAAGCATTTATGCGTAAGTTGATGAACTGGCGAAAAACAGCCACCGCAATTCATCAAGGAAAGCTAACTCATTTTGTTCCCGAAGATGGCGTGTACGTTTACTTTCGACATAATGCAGAGCAGAAAGTAATGGTGGTTTTAAATAAAAATAAAGAGCCCTATACGTTGAACTTAGATCGCTTTGCCGAAATGTTAGACGGCGTCAAAAGAGGCACGGATGTTTTGAATGGAGGAACGATACCCCTTGGCCAATCGATTGTTTTGAAGCCATTACAGCCTCTAGTGCTTGAATTGAAATAATTAATAATAAAAGCCTTCCTGCTTTTCTCATAAGAAAGCCTGATACCTGTAAATTGGTGTCAGGCTTTTTCATTGAAAAATAGTTCATTTAATTGAATTCCGGCACAATTATTACATGAAGTTGTTTAAAAATGGAGGTTGAAATTTCTTGTAGTAGCTTGGTTCTCAGAACAAAGCTTAAATGTTTTTTCGTAGCTATAGCTACGGTGAAAATATTTAAGTGAAGTAATGAGGATCAATGATTTACAAGAAAATCATCATTCTATTTTAAAACAACTTCCATATGAAAAAAGTGTTATCTTTGATATAACACCTTCAAAAACTA
>CALGLS010000070.1 GCA_937959375.1 uncultured Saprospiraceae bacterium | reverse complement strand
GGTTACGACAAAGCAGCAACCATTGCCAAAAAAGCTTACAAGGAAAATACCACATTAAAAGCTGCAGCCATTAAACTTGGCTATTTGACTGCTAAGGAGTTTGATGCTTGGGTGAAACCTGAGAAGATGGTGTAGGAATTGGAATTAGAATGTGAATTGGAATTAGAATGGGAATGGGAATGGCCTTCTAACGTGAACTTACGAAAGATGGCCATTCCAATTTCCATTCCAATTCTCCCGCATCTACGGGCCATTCTAATTCACATTCTAATTCTAATTCTAATTCACATTCCAATCCTCTATCCCCAAAGGTTACAAAACGGGCGTTTTAATTTGAATTTTCGTTTCAATTTTAATTAAAAAAGCCTATCTTTGCCCCGCTCTTTCAAGAAGTTCTTTAAATATGAAATCGTTGAACCATTTTTCGATTCCTATACAGGGGTTAAAAGACGGGATGCATCAGTTTGATTTTCAAGTAGATAAGGCATTTTTTGCCCACTTTGAAAACTCGCAAATTGCAGACGGAAACTTTAACGTCAAGCTATACTTTGATAAGCGACCAGATATGTATGTAATGACCTTTAGCTATGAAGGTACCGTGCAAACTGCTTGCGATCGATGTTTAGCAGATATCAATCTTCCGTTAAAAGGAGACAATCAGTTGATGGTCAAATTTGCGGAAACGCCTAGTGAAGAGGCAGAAATTATCTATGTTCAAAGAGGCTTAAACGAGTTGAATGTAGCCAAATATGTATATGAATTCATTGCATTGGCTGTACCAATTCTTAAAGTTTATGACTGTGAAAATGATGAATCTCCACCTTGCAACGAAGATATGCTGGGCTATTTAGATAAAAATAGTTCACAAAACCAGGAGGAAGATGACAACTCTTCCAACCCCGTATGGGACAAATTAAAAGATTTAGACAATACTAATTAAAACCTTTTAGAGGTTATCAAATATTAAAATAAATAGATCATGGCACATCCTAAAAGTAGAATCTCAAAACAGCGTAAAAGAAAGCGTCGTACTCACAAGAAAGCTGAGATGCCTCAAATTGCGACTTGTCGTACTACTGGCGAACCACACCTATACCACCGTGGTGTATGGGTTGATGGCAATCTTTATTACAGGGGACAACTTGTGATTAAAGCTGCTGAGGATTTAGACTAGCCACAAATGCTTTAACGAAATACAAAAAAGCTCCCATATTACGATATGAGGGGCTTTTTGTGTTTGAAGAGTCGGGTGTTGGTTCCCGATCTTAACGTGATATAGCCAAGGCGATTTCTTTTTGATGAGACACGGATTTTCACAGATTGGGACGAAAGGCGGACGAATTTTTTACTATATCGCGCGCAATTTTTTTATCAGCTACATTAGAAGGTTTTCACGTCCTACATGAAAAATCCGCCTTTCTTGCATTTTAATCCGCGTAAACCCGTGTCTCTTCAAAAAAAGACCGCTTTAGCGGTCTCACATCAGAAGGAACCAACTCTGATTTCCAATTTTGATATCCACACAATTTTAAGTAACTATGTCCCTAATTTTTCGCTATAAATAAACACACCCATCATGAAAAAGATTTGGAATACAGACAAAGCACCTGCTCCCGTAGGTCCATACAATCAGGCCATTCAACATGGGAATACACTTTTTGTTTCTGGGCAGATTGCCATCAATCCTGCTACTGGTGAATTGGTCACTACTGATATAGAAAGTGAGACACATCAAGTGCTCAAAAACATTGCTGCTATTCTCGAAAACGCAGGTACCAACTTTGAAAATATTATAAAGTGCTCGGTTTTTGTATCTGATATGAATATGTACAGTCGCATCAATGGCGTTTATGCAGAATACTTCAACGAAGACACTGCTCCTGCCAGAGAATTAGTAGAAGTGGCAAATTTGCCTAAATTTGTAAACATTGAAATTTCAGTCATTGCTGGAATTTATTAGCATAAATCTGAACTAGAAACTTAGGAGTGACGTTTACTAAACTTTGGAAGTTTAGTAAACGTGTTCAATAAATAATTGAAAAAAGATATCATGAGTAAAAAGCAAGTATTATCCTGTATTCAACCAACTGGCGACATGCATTACGGCAACTATTTTGGTGCGGTAAAAAATTGGGTCAAACTTCAAGAAGATTATGAATGTAGATACGGTATCGTGGATTATCATGCGATAACTATGCCTTACAATGCTAAGAAACTTCGTACAAGTACTTGGGAGTTGATCTTCAATCTTCTTGCAGTGGGCATCAAACCGGAGAATCTATTTGTCCAATCTTTGGTTCCTGAACACGCTGAACTTTGCTGGATATTTAATTGCTTTACTTCGTTTGGACAACTGAGTCGGATGACGCAGTTTAAAGACAAGTCATCTGATTCAAAAGAAAAAGCGGAAGGTTTTATTTCTGCAGGTTTGTTTGACTACCCTGTTTTGCAAGCAGCTGACATCTTGATTTATCGAGCGGACTATGTACCGATTGGGAAAGATCAGATGCAGCATTTGGAATTGACTCGAAACATTGCTGAACGTTTTAACAATCAGGTTGGAAAAGAATTTTTTATTCTACCTGAAGCATTGTTTACTGAAACTCCAAAGATTGCTTCTACTGCTGATCCTCTCAGAAAGATGAGTAAAAGTGCTGGAGAAAAACACCACATTAACGTCTTTGCTGATGAGGCCCGTATCCGCAAGCAAATCAAGTCTGCTGTAACAGATGCTGGTGATACCAAGTCTGGTGAAATGAGTCCTGGCGTTGCCAACTTATTTAGCATCTTGAAAGCTAGTGACAAGATGGATGAGTACAACGAATTGAAAGAAGATTTTGAAAAAGGAACACTCAAGTATGCACCTTTGAAAGCTGTCGTTGCTGATGCTTTAGTTGAACAAACGACTTTATTCAAAGAACGCAAAGCAGCTTTTATCGCTGACAAAAAGAATGTCAAGAATGCTATCAAGGCTTCTTCAAATGAGATTCGAAAAATTGCTCAGGAGACGGTGAAAGAAGTGAAAGAGTTGACGGGGCTTTTGAATGTTCGGTTTTAAGTTTTTCCTTTAACGGGGATGGGACCTGTCGGGCTAACGCTTTTCGCCAGACGGGCACGGATTTGACGGATGGAACGGATTGGGGACGGATTTTTTCTTTTAATGTGTAATTGCTAGCGCGCGCTTTTTCACAGCTTAGCTAATAATTTCTTCTGGCCATATAGAAGCAAGGTACCTGGCTAACTAGACGAGCTTTACCTATCTTCTACGTACTACGTAAAAAATCCGTCCAGATCCGTTCCATCCGTTTAATCCGTGTCCCATCCATTTTTTTGCAAAAGCAAATAACAAAAAACACCCAATCATGAAAATAATCTGCATCGGAAGAAACTACGTAGATCACGCCAAAGAACTCAACAATCCCGTTCCAAAGAAGCCATTGGTTTTCATGAAACCCGCTTCTGCCCTACTCATTAATAACAAACCATTGTATTATCCTGAGTTTACCAAAAGCTTGCATTACGAAGCAGAAATCGTTTTGAAGATTGCTAAAAACGGGAAGCATATTGAAGATAAGTTTGCCCCAAAATACGTGACTGAGATTGCCATCGGAATTGACTTTACCGCAAGGGATCTACAAAGTCAACTCAAAGAAAAAGGACACCCATGGGAAATTGCAAAAGGCTTTGATGGCTCTGCTGCCTTGAGTCCCTTTATTCCGATTGAGCGCGTTGACCGAAATGCGGTTGAATTCAAACTCACTAAAAACGGAGAGACGGTTCAACTTGGAAATACAAAAGATCTGATTTTTTCTTTTGAGCATATCATTACGTACACCTCTACCTTTTTTAAACTTAACATTGGAGATTTAATTTATACTGGTACGCCTGCTGGTGTGGGTGAAGTTCAGGTGGGAGATGTGTTGGAAGGTTTTATTAAACAGAATGGGTCTTTTGATGATGGAGCTCCGTTGCTTTATTGTCAGATTAAATAGAGAAGAAAGACGGAAGTTTCCATCTTTCGTGATCACTCGAATATTTTTTTTCAACATGGAGACATGGAGAAGATGGAGACCTGCTGGCGTAATAGTGCATGGAGGTTATTTTAGCTGAAGCTAAAATTTATGGAGGGCATGAAGTTACTAGTTAACTAATTCCAGGAAACTTCCGTTTTCCGTTTTCCGTCTTCAAACTTCGAACCTCTTCTCATCTCTCTTCCGACTCCCTCCAATCAAATCACCTCTCTTTTTAACTTAAAAAGCCACTTTTTTCCTTCAACATACCATTAGTATGCGCAAAAGTATTCCTACCTTTGTCCCGAAATTAAAAACTACACACAATAAATAAGTTCTTTGTAGTTCAAGAAACGATCGTGGATAGTGACAGATCCGGATCATAAGCTTTATTGAGTAACTTCAAAAGACCTTTTTTTAATTAAATTAAAGAAGTAAAATTATGTCTTACTTATTCACATCTGAATCTGTCTCTGAGGGACACCCAGACAAAGTAGCTGATCAAATATCAGATGCTTTAGTCGATGCATTTTTGTCACAAGATCCTTCTTCAAAAGTTGCTTGTGA
>CALGLS010000069.1 GCA_937959375.1 uncultured Saprospiraceae bacterium | reverse complement strand
TACTGGTTGGCCGTTTTCACTAAATAATGATTACCGTGGTATTCTTTCTTTCAATACCAGTTCCATACCAGATGATGCTGAAATTACTGGCGCAAGCTTATACATTATTCGCTCTAGCGAAAACGACAACCCCTTTTTATTCAATGACCGTAATCCTGTTCTTGATATCAAAAATGGTTACTTCGGTGACGATCCTGCTTTGGTTTGGACAGATGGCGACTTGACACAATCTCCTGCAGATGCAGCTAACGTTGGTTGCTTTCACGGTTTAGCAGAGGAAGATAAATATGCAATCCGTGTTGACATAGAAGAAGCTGCCTTAGTACACTTTAACACAACTGGCACCACTCAGTTGAGAATGTATTTTGACTATGCAGATTACTCACCTGAGTACATCAATTTTTATGATGGAGATGGCACTGAAGCGCTTTTGCCACCTGAGGATGAAGCACGTCGCAATCCTACAATCTACAAAAACCGTACAGTTCGTAAGACTACTGAATCGGATGGTACTGTTCGTGAAACTGAGTTAGAACGAGGTGCTCCTATAACGAAGCGACCTGGCTACGTTTACCAAGAAAAAATCACTAGCGTAACTCAAGAAGATGGTAGTGCTGTCGTTGTTTCTTTTATGGTAGTTGAGGCTGTTGAACATCCTGGTTTGGCAAAACACATGTCTGAAACATATGGTGCACCAGCGAATGGATATGCTCCATTTTTAGACATTACTTATACGCTCCCACTTCCAGTTGAGTTGGCAGAATTTACGGCGCGACCTGAGAACAAAACAGCTTTACTAAATTGGACTACTTACGTAGAAAGCAATATGAATGGTTATGAAATTGAGCACTCTACCGATGCCAAAAACTGGACTTCTATTGGTTTTGAAAAGTCTATCGGTGATCACAATGACGCTAGTAACTATAGCTTTGTTCATGAACAACCAGCGATTGGCAGCAATTACTATCGCCTTCAAATGTTAGACCATGATGGAACTAAGGAACAGTCTGAAGTTCGCCAAGTTGACTTCGGAAAAGAAAATGTACTTAGCGCTATCTATCCAAACCCATTCCAAGGTCATTTGACTTTTGAAATGGATTTTGAAACGAAAGGAGTTGCGACTATTCAATTAAGTGATGTGCTTGGAAGAGTTGTTTTGGAACAAACTATTTCAACGACCGCTGGACTTCGCGAATATCGTGTTGACGGATTGGACAACTTGAGTCTAGGCACTTACATGGTTCGCGTGTTTGATGGCTATGAAGTTGTTTCTGGTAAGGTTGTAAAAAAATAGAGGCGTTAACGCCTCCAATTAGAATGTGAATTAGAGTGTGAATTAGAATGCTCGTCTGATGCGGAAGTCCAGAGGTCCAGAACCCCGCGATAGACGAGCATTCTAATTCCTATTCTAATTCTAATTCACATTCCAATTCACATTCCCTCAGTATCCATGCAAATCTAACTCCCCACTTTCTACTAAATCCACAAAAGTTCCCATCTTTTTCTGAATTACTTTAAAGTGATGAATTTCTTCTCTCATGACAAATGATATGGCTTGACCGGGAGACGTTGCTCTGCCTGTCCGACCGATCCGGTGGATGTAATCTTTAGGTGAACGTGGCAATTCATAGTTGATCACATAGGGAAGGAATTCAATGTCGATACCACGAGACAAAAGATCCGTGGCGACTAAAACTTGTAATTCATTTTTCTTGAATTTATTCAAATTAGTTTTCCTGGCGGACTGACTTTTTTTGCCATGAATAGACTCCGCATCAATTCCATTTTTCCGTAATTTCTTAGCTACATTATCCGCTTTAAAAATGGATGACGTGAAGACTAGGACCTGTTGTAAATTATCCTTCTTAATCAAGTATCGCAGCAGTGGTCCTTTCCTTTCTTCTGTAACGAAGTATCCACTTTGTTGAATGAGATCTACTGACTGGGTTTTACTTTCTATCTTGACCACCTTTGGATCTTTTAACAAAACAGTAGTAATCTCATTAAGGTCATCACTTAAGGTCGCCGAGAAAAGTAGGTTTTGCCGATGCTTTGGTAATAGTTCAAAAATGCGATTCATCTCATCTTTAAAACCGAGATTTAGCATTTTATCTGCTTCGTCTAAAATAAGAAGTTCGACATCTGAGAGTTGCAATGCCTTGTGGTCGATTAAATCTAGCAGACGACCTGGTGTTGCAATTAACGTATGTACGTTTTGCATTCCAATCATTTGAGGATTGATGGACACACCTCCATGTACGGTAAAGATTTTGGTTCGACCTGGTAATTCTTTTTCAATTTCTTGAAACACCTCTCCTACTTGTATCGCGAGTTCACGTGTTGGAACTAACACCAGATGTTTTATTTTTCGATCTAAGTTACCTTTAAATTGTATTGCTTTTGCTAATGCTGGTAATGCGAATGCTGCGGTTTTACCTGAACCTGTTTGTGCAATCCCAAGGATGTCGTGTCCTTTTAGGGCTAGTGGTATGGCTTCCTTTTGGATTGGGAATGGTGTTTCGTAATTAAGTTTTGCTAACGCTTTGTTGAAGGTAGCTGGCAAACCTAGTTCGGCAAAGGACATAGTTGTTTAATTGGCTGATGAACTGCAAAGGTATTAAAAACGGGGTAAGTATTCCGAGTCTTTATAGCTTCATTTCCATTAAATAAAGATCGTAACCTTTTGCCCAGTAATCTTTTTCAATTTGCTCTAATTTGAATCCGCACTTTTCGTAAAAGCCGAATGCAAGTTGAGAGGTTCGTACAACTATAGCGTCAAATTTGTTTTGTTGCTTGATGTGCTTAATTCGGTGTTTCACAAGTCCCTTCCCAATACCTTGACCTTGCGCATCTGGATGTATCAGATCCCAAGAGATTCTTGCATTTCTTTCTTTTGGAAAATAGTTAATGCCTCCTGCTCCTAAGATTTGCCCTTCTTTCTCAGTTACAAAGTAGTCTTCGCGATGTTCTTCAAGGTATTCTACAAAGTCATCAATTTCAGAAAGATCGAAGTATTCTGGGATGTTGCCTTTCAGAATTTGGAGGAGTTTGGGTTTGTCTTTCGGTTGGTATGGTCTGATCATTTGGGGTTGGTTTCGGTTTGCTGTTGATTTGGTTTATAAACAGTTTGTGAGCTCTTTTGGTTCCTCTCTTCGCGATCGGCATTCGGACTCTGGATTTTAGTCCAGCTTTAAAAATTTACCGCCGGACTGAAATCCGGAATCCGGTTCGCACCTTTTACCTTATTACCTTTTCGTTCGTTTTACTATGCTTCGCGATCGGCATTCGGACTCTGGACTTTAGTCCAGCTTTAAAATTTTTTCGCCAAACTAAAGCCCACGATCCGGCTCATCATTTATATTCTAATCCTGAAGTTTCCAATAATTAAAAGAATAATCCTCCCACCTTTCAACCATCCCAGCTTTCACAGGATTGTTTACAACATAGTTTAAAATCCTTAATA
>CALGLS010000068.1 GCA_937959375.1 uncultured Saprospiraceae bacterium | reverse complement strand
CCAAGCAATTGGGTACCTAAAAAGAAACCAACAATTACAAAGGGCGCTAGTTTTAAATCAATCATTAGAGAGGCTCTGTTTATGGTTTCCCAGGAGAATATATGAAAGGGAATTTTGAAAATATTGATGATGAAAAACACCCAGGCAGAGGTGCCTACAATTTCCTTTTTTGGTAAACGAGTGGCTAGAAAGAAGAGGTTAGCAAAAGGACCTGCCAAGTTACCTACCATGGTGGTGAAACCTGCGGCGAAGCCAATCACACTGCTGATCAGGTAATTATCTGATTTTATTACTATCGATTTGTATTCTGACCAAAACATGTAGACTACACTCAATAGTATGATCCAAGATATCCACTTTTTGAAAACTATCTCGTCCCAATCATTACCTACATAAACAGCGACGACAACACCTATCAACATGGCTGGCATGAACTGAATTAGATATTTAATCTTTACGTGTTTCTTGAAATAAATGACAGCGAGTATATCTCCGACGATAAATAATGGGACTAAGATTCCCGTAGAGTTTTTAGCGCCAAAGACATAAACGATCATGGTGACAATCAAAATCCCCATACCCTTTAATCCGCCTTTGGATATGCCAAGAAGAAGGGATGCTAGACCAGCGATCATAAAATTGGGGCTCATGTTTTTCTTGCAAAGAAAGGTAAAATAAATGGCAATATCAGTAGCAATGACAATAGCAGTTTTATTGCTACCGCCATTGCTACTTGAATTGTTATGTTACTCTTGATGTGCCCACATTTCTTGAAACACAGGACTGTTGGCACGTAACTGTTCAAAAGTTCCCTCATCTACAATTGCACCTTGATCCATTATGTAAATGTAATCGAACTTTGGCAGCAGATGTAAACGGTGTAAGGAAGACAAAATCGCCTTATCTTTATAGGCTGCAAAAAGTTCATCATAAATGAGCAACTCCGTTTTTGGGTCGACACTACTAGTTGGTTCGTCCAGTAAAATCAAGTCGCTATCTTTGGATGCAAAAATTCCTCTTGCTAATGCCAACCGTTGTTTTTGACCACCTGATAAGTTAACTCCCTTTTCCTTGATACTGGAAGCGTAGCCGTTTGGTAATTGCTCAACAACTTCTTGGAAACGTGCGATTTGACTCACCTTCTTTAATTCCGCTTCTTCGTGCGCTAGTCCCAACGTAATATTGTACTCAATCGTGTTTTCAAATATCTCAGGTTCTTGTGGAAACAACGTGACCTGATCTGAAATAACATTTAAGTTTGAATACGACTGATCGTCTAAACGCAGCTGCACTTCACTAGCTGGATAAAGGCCTCTTAGTATAGCAAGCAAGGTACTTTTACCACTACCACTTTCACCGATGAAGGCAATCTTTTTTCCACGTTGGATGGCAATGCTAAGGTTTTCTAAACCAGGCACGTGTTGTTTGCTATCTACACTATCCGTTAACTGGTGCTTGAAATTAAGCGTGTCAATGTTGATGTTTTTCCAATCGCTTTTCAATCGCGAATTGTCTGTTTCTTTATGTATTGCATCATAGGCTTCGATAATGTTGATGGCTGTCTTTACATCTGTATCGTAGCGAACTACGTTGGTATACAAGTAAGCGATATTGTGAAACACGGATGAGAATTTATTGACAAAACCCATCAACGTTACTAGACCACCGATTAGGAATACTTCACCTACCACATAGTTGTCATGAATATAACCTACCAAGATGAAGGCATAGATAAAACCAACGAGGGTGTCTACGACAAACCATTTCCATTCGTTGATGCGAATATTCTTTTTAAATGCAGGAAATATGTCAGTAACTCGTTTGACAATATCTTTTTCCATACGACTTTCTAATCGTAAAGTAATCACCGTAATGATGTTTGACAAACTATCAAAAAGGGTAGAAGACACCTTGTGTTCACCTTCGTTGACTTCTTTCAAGGTGGCAATAAATGGTCGGTCAAATAACAAAATGATGTAAACAATACCAGCACCCATAAGCAATGCAATGCATCCATAAAAAGGCGCAAAATATATCATTGCTGCAAAAGACAAAAAGAATTTTGATAAAGCATGCATGTATTCAAAGCCATGTCCGAAAAACTGTTTTAGTGCCTCGTATGCTTTTCTAATTCGATTGATTGTTTCACCACTGTGATTATCTTGATGCCATTTTACCGGAAGGTGTACTGATTTAAAATACAACTCTTGCAAAAAGTTTTTACTCATGTTGAATGCAAGCTCACGCTCCATGATACGAGCAGTACCATGAAAAAACCAGTCAACCAATCTCACGATCAGATAAGCACCTACATACATCCATGAAGACTTGAGAATGTCTGCTCCCTGTAATTGAATTTGATTGATGAACATTCCCCATAGAATTGGCTCTAGTGCATGCACTAAATTGCTGAGAACAAAACGAGAATAAACACTGAGGTATTTTTTACGCTCTGTACCTGCATACTTCCACGCTGTTCTCATCATGGAGAAATATGGGTTGTTGAAAATACTCATAGCTTTTTGATTTTAATTTTTTAAACATACTCTAACTACTAAGTTGGACAAACGTTCACCTGTTCCGAACGTTGACCAAATGGAATTACTTAGCATTTTTTTCCTTTTCCTATGACATGGCTGGTACTCGAAAGAAAAGTGGATTTCCTCGTAGAGTGGTGATGACCAGTCTGTCTAAAACTGGTATTAATTTGAAGAAGTAAGTGGTACTTCTTTTGAAATGGAACTTCGTGAGTTATTTAATATGAAGGGAGAACCAGATGGGCTTTAGAATAGTTCCATTTTGGAAAAGAAAAATAGATGTATTTTAAAACAAGATTAAAACGATGATCGTAGTAATCAAAGTAAGAAAGATACCTCCGATGAAAATGTTGAAAGCTACTCTGATGTTGGCCATTTTTTTACCAAGTCTTCTACCTATGTAATAAAGATCTTGAGCAAGGTGTGCTTTGACAAAATTTTCGTTAGCAAGGCCATCGGTTAGGAAGTCATAATACTCTTCCACATCCATTTTGTAAAAGTTACCAAAAAAGAAAGGACTTGATTTAATATTTGGGTCTAGCGAATGGCGTTTTTTGTCAAAATCAGAAGGTTTTAAAACCTGAGCAGCCATATAAATGGTGGTAAAACAGGTAGCTGCAAAAACGATAAGTGGAATATAAATGTGCTTCTCGACAATATAATCGATGTTTCCAAGTACAAGTGGAATAATGAAGGTGAGCATAATAGCATTTACTGATAACAAAACGTTGGCTTTATTATCGGCAATACCGGTGAGATCAATGTTGTTTCGCTGAGTAGTCCGGAAAACATTGATCGTTTCTCTGGCAAGTTTGTGCTTGGATAGCTTACTTTTTTGCTTCTTTATTTCCATTCTGCCGCAAACTTAGTGATTTCTATTTGAGAAGTTGATTAAATGCTCTAAAAATCTTTTTTGAATTAGACTGTGAATTAGAATTAGACTGTGAATGTGAATTAGACTGCGAATTAGAATTAGAATGAGAGTGTGAATTAGAATGCCCTCCAACGCGTCATTATACGTCAGAAGGCATTCTAATTCTAATTCACACTCTAATTCACACTCTAATTCACATTCGTAAGCTCCGTTAACTCTTCATCTACAGTTCGCAAGACAAAGCCTAGGCTTTCCGCTTTAGACAAGTCCATGCTCAAATCAGCAGGGCGTGTTTCAGCTAAACCAGGAATATCTTTTTGAGAAGCAGATTTGATCTTTGCGTCTTTGACACCGTACTTCTCCGCTAATTTTTGTGCAAACTCAAATCGAGAGATCGCATCTTTACCACCGATATTAAATATTCCAGTAGCTTGTCGTTCTAATAATAGAAACAAACCTTCAGCTGCAGAGTAACCACTTAAGAAATTGCGAATCTCATCATTGAAAGCGGTAACCTCTTCTCCTTTTTCCCATTTATCCAACCATTCATGCATGAAGCATTTGGCGCTAGGGCCATGGTCCCCAAACATTACGGCTAATCGCGCGATACATGCCTCAGGATGAATGCGCATGATCTTTTGCTCAGCTGTCATTTTTTGGTTGCCATAGGCATTGATTGGACTCAATTCATCCTCTTCGCTATTGTTGGCTTTACTTCCGCTGTAAACCTGCTCACTAGATGCAAATACCATTGGGATTGCAAGGTCTTTGCAAACCTGTGCTATGGCACGACTTGAACCTACGTTGACAGAGTAAGATGTACTTGGATTGTCTTCGCAATATTTTGGATTAGAATTAGCCGCTAAATGTAGTACAGCGTCGGCTTGTGTTCGTTCAAGGACTTGCTCAAAAGCATCACTTTCGCGTAAGTCGACTTGGTAACTTTGTATATAATCGGGGATACCATTTTCATGGTCGTGATAAATGCCGAGGATTTCCCAATCCTCCTGTGGAAACTCACAAACGTTCCACCCTAAAAAACCGGAAGCTCCGGTGACTAGAAGGCGTTTCATTACTTAAATTGGTGCTTTTGACGTACTTAGTTAAGAATACAAGTATTCGAATGTCTGAACCTTGTTTATTGGGTTGTAAGTTCTTTTAACTTGAAAACAACTTAGAGCATATTTAAAATTAGTTTCCAATGAAAATCAGGAGTTTATGGTTCTTACTAACCATTTTTTAATGAGTTTAGCGAGCTAACTGAGTTTTAAAATTGGACGCGAGGTTCATAAAATATTGATTTGCAATTAAATGTAAATTTAAACATGCTCTTATACGATAAATTTAGTTTGATTTGATTACAATTCAAAATTAGAAGGCTACTTTTCTTTACAAATTATTGGGAAGGTAAAATTGGGAAATGCTCACTTATCTATACTGATGTAAGCATTTCCCAAATTCTTAATTGCTTTAGAGCATGTTTAAATTTAGTTTCCTATGAAAATCAAGCGTTTATGGTTCTCGCTAACAATTTTTTAATGAGCTTAACGAGCTAACTGAATTCTAAAATTGGACGCGAGGTTCATAAAATATTGATTTGCAATTAAATGGAAATTTAAACATGCTCTTAATCCAAAATAGTAACTTTTCGAATGACAGATTTGTCATCTGCTCTTAACACCAAAAAGTACATTCCAGAACGAATTCCGAGCGCATCTAGCGATAAATCTACTCGATGCTCACCAGCATTTTTATAACCACTTGCCTCACCAAAAACAGCTAGTTGTTGTCCTAAAGTAGAATGCAATTCTATCGATACATCACGACCTTTTTCTAAATCATAAGTCAGCATCAAGCGATCTTGAGTAGGGTTTGGGAATACACTCAAACCAATTTCTTGATCTAAATCATTGACTGAGGTTGGACTTGAGAATACAGCTATTAGTGTATCGCCTTGTGTAAGGGTAAGTGTTGCCTTGCGTTCTAACTCATTTGGCAAAATAACATTACCACTTGTACTCACCCAATGACTGAATGACCAATCCATTTCATATTCATCAAATACTTTTGCTTTTATCTTGTTTTCCATACCACCAAAGTAATTTCCAACCCAAGGGAATTCTTCAATGTCAAGTGTATTGAAATCAATCTCACCAATGCCATCTGGCTGTGTCATCAAGGTAACTTGATAAGGACCTGTAAGCTCGTCATAGCAATCCAACATTCCGTCATCTAATAAGGTACAACGCTCTTCAATGAAATCTCTCAAGTCTTGAACGTTGTCTTCCCACTCAGTGAGTGTTCCTCCCCAGCGATTAATCTGCCGCGGCATTTCTGGTTCAATAACAGCTAGCATTTCATCAAGTGTGTTGATCATGTTTTCACAACTAAAAACTGTATTCATCATATCTGCTTGGCGAGAATAATAGAGCTGTTTGAAGGTAGGATTCTCATTTAGCAGTTTGAAAAATATCTTCTCATGTCGTCCTACATCACCAATAGTTGGCGGAGGGGGAGGAGGATTTGTTCCGTCAAGGTAATTATCATACTGGGTTTGACAAATGTTGTCCCAATCAGTGTTGCAACAATAGTCATCTACAGAAATAACCCATCCGTAAATACTGTCGGTAGCAGGATAGGGACTTGAACCATTTGCAATGGTGTTGCAATCTGCAGGGTTTGGTGGCACTCCATCATTATCAAAAAACTCATCCATGTATTCTCCAATCGCTTCAAGATCACAAGGAACTGCATCTGGATTCGTATTTGGAACACCACTGTAGTTAATGTAGTAATCAAAAGTTGCGTCTAAATCCCAAAGAATGTAACCCCACTTTTTATGTTTGCCATCGGGGTTAAGTCCACGCCACCAGCCGGTGTTGTAGTTGAGCCAATCGGAAGCTACTACATTGAGGTTGACGATCATGTAATCAATCAAACTTAATGTGTTGAGACTATCATCAGCAATTTGATAGTTTGCTTCATCGCTCATATCATTGCTCAAAATGAAATCACGAAAGGCGATCCATTCGTTTTGTGCGCGATTACCACCATATTCAATTTCAGTATCACCCCAAGTGGAAAGATATTGGATTTCGTATTTTCCTTGGTCGTAATATTCATCGGTGTAATCATGGTCAACAGGACGTTCACGCATGCCGTAAACACCCCAGTATTGTCCGTTAAGGAAAAGAACAACCCGTTCTACTGCACGTGTGTCGAGTTCCATGCCACCTTCTTGTCCAAGTGTTTGAACGTATTCATCACGGATGTGTGTAGCCCCTTCATGGTTTGCGTCAGGTAGCGCTGGATAGTTGTCATCTCCAGAGTTTCTGAACATAAATTTTTGATAAGAATCTCTATCAGAGTAAGAAAATATAGGAGCTTGTACCGCTCTAGAGTATCCCATTTCATCTCTAGAAATCCAGTCCAAACTTCTGTGAGGCAATACCCATGAATCTTGTCCGTGACGATTAAGACTTCCAAAAGAAGTAGCCTCTCTTTCTTGATTGGTATTAAAATATTCAAGTGAACCAATTGGGATCAAAGGGCCATTTCCGTTTGCCAATTCGATGACTTGATCTGCAGCAACTGAGAACACCGCTAGAGAATATTCCTCGTTGATAAAATAAGTATTGAAATCCATCTTACCTAAAAGAATGGTTGGATCGTTGCTAAAAGATTGTGCTTTTAGAACAGTTGTTGACTCAATTAATAAAGGGCCTGAATACTCTGGTGAAGACGTCGTTGGATTGGTTCCGTCAACCGTAAATCGAAGTATTGAATTCGGTTCGTTATTGGTAATGCTTACGATTTGATCTGTATCATAAAATCCGGCTGCTACATTTATAGTAGGTGCTTGGGTATAGCCATTTGCTTGTGGAGATCCATCGTTGGAAGTACCGGGAGTAGGTGCTGTACAAATGCGCCAGTTGTTACTTCCATCAGTTTCTCGAGATCTTGAATGCTCGACATGATTGATTTCAATTTGAAAGACATTGATGACTGTGCCAGATGCATCCGCTAGACTTACATACTCATTATCCTTGGTTTGTGATAATTTGAAATTAGTGTGGTAACTGCTACCGTTGACGCGGTCTCTACCTGAACACCAAAAAACGAGATGTCCGTTTGCAGGAATCGTAGTTCCAGCGGGTATGACCCATTTGGTAGGATTGTCTTCTTTGTCAGAAAGGTGCCAACCGCCTAGGTCGACCGCAGTAGTTCCTTGGTTGTAAAGCTCTATCCAATCTTCGGTTCTGCCATAGTCGTCAAGAAAGTTTTCGAGATTGGCAGCTGAGTATTCGTTGATGAGTACTTGGGCAAAAGAGCTGTAGCTGAAAAGGCTCAGTAGCAATACTATCGGGAGTAAATTTTTATTCATGTTTTAATTTTTAATTTTTGGAGGAATCCTTAACAAAGAAGTTGATTTAAAATAGAATGATGATTTACAAGAAATTTCAATCTCCATTTCTAAACAACTTCTAACTTATACCTTAAGTGTTAAAATACAGTAAATAAATGATTGGAAGAAATGAGATAAGAAAAAGCTTTGAAAAGGGTAAAGGAATTAGCAAAAAAACAAGGGTAATTGATGGTTTAAAATTTTATTTCATAAAAAAAGCACTCAAACACAATGAAGTGCAAGAGTGCAATTTCCTTTATAAAACCTATTACTAAACTGTTATTTTGTATTGTTGATTTGAGATTGAAAACCAAAGAAAACATTTTAACCTTCTGGATACTATTTAGAGTTTTTAGTTTTTTGGAAAATGATTCCAACAGAGCCTCTCAGACTATGAGAAAAATCTGAGAATGGCTCTGAAACAATCAATGTTGGGTTATTATAGGGTCATGTGACCCAAACCTCAGTTATTTGGGCTATATAATCAACGAGTATTTCAACTCTGGTTAGTTTCTATTAGAGGTACGAATGCATTAAACATTTGCCGTCTCCAATACTGGTGCAGCTGGAAAGTCAACTGGAATCTGTGTGATATTGTGTAGGTAGTTACTTACTATTTTGTCACCGATAAGCATTACTAGATCTACCAAACTTGCTTCAGTGTATCCAGCGTTTAAGAAAGCTTCTTTTGCTTCATTTGAAACTTTTCCTTTATTATTAACGATAGCTGAAGTAAATTGTGCTAAAGCATTATACTTGTCATCAAAAGAGATAACACCGCTTCTTATTTCAAGTAGTTGACTTTCAGTGAAGCCATTCATTTTACCGAATGTAGTGTGTGCTGCCTTGCAATAAGCGCAACCGTTAATTTGCGAAGTAACTAGATTTACAATTTCTTTTTCTTTATTTGAAAGCGATGTCTTGCGTCCTGAGAAAGTAAGAATGTCGCCTAGTGCTGTTTCACTTTTTGTGAAGTAGGCAAATAGATTTGGAACAAAGCCTAACTGGCTTTTTAATTTATCAAGAATTGATTGATTAGTTTCAGATACTTCCTCTCTTGTTGGAACTTTAAAATTTGTCATTGTAATTTTATTTTAGTGATTTAGAATATTGAGATATTTTCTTTTTTGTTCGAAAACATTTCTTAGTTAAAAAATACAATACAAAGATGGGGGTAAAAAGAAGGGGAGAGATGGGCTATATTTCCCGAGGATTTGTCAATTCTTCCTTTTTGTGCTTTTTTATAACTTTTTTCGTTTAAAGTTATCGCATAAGGGCGAGCGTAAGTTCAGGTGTTTGGTCTACAAAAATTTAAAAGGAACAAAAGTTCGCAGCTATAAGAATAATGGTGGGAATTCGCTGGAGCTTTTGTTCCTTTTTGATTCTTTTAAGGTTCAAAAGAATATTCGGAATAATTTAAGGTCATTTATCTCAAATCTTCATCAATTTCTTTTCGAGGTAGCATATCATCACGTTGTGAAGTTTGCCAAACAAAGTATGCAATAATGGTAGCAGCTTGCTTCAAATCATCTGCCACTAAGTGGTCCCAGTTATCCATGTTGGAGTGATGCGTACGAGAAAAATACGCTATAGGTTCTTGAATAAATTGAAAACCAGGAATGCCAACACCATCAAAAGGTAGGTGGTCGGTTCCCCCTGTATTTCCTAATGTTAAGGTTGAGGCATCCATTTCTTCAAATGGTTCTAACCATTCTCTAAAGATTGGACCAACATCATTATTTCCTTGTAGGTAGACCCCTCTAATTTTTCCAGTTCCATTATCGAGATTGTAATAAGCTGAAACCGTTTTTTGTGCAGGTTTTAATGACTGTGGTGTCCAACCTAAGGAATCAAATTCAGCGTAATGTTTGCCTACGTAACTACGAGAACCATGTAATCCTTGTTCCTCTCCAGTCCACAAAGCTAAGCGCATGGTGCGACGTGGTTTGATTCCTGTTTCTTTAATGGTTTGCAACAGAATACGTGCGACTTCCATCATAACGGCAGAACCTGCGCCATTATCGGTTGCGCCAGTTCCAGTATGCCAGGAGTCGAAGTGGGCTCCAAAAATAACGACTTCGTCTTTCAAGTCTGTTCCCGGAATTTCAGCAATGATGTTGTGTTCCATGCCGTCGGGGTTGGTGTATTTCGCGCCAAGTTCAATCGTTAATTCTACTGGAACGTTTTTATGCATCATTCTGAAAATACGGTTGTAGTGTTCAACAGATAAGGTAACCTGGGGTACTACATATTGGCCGTTATCTCTTGCGCGACCTTTACCCGTTCTTGCACCAGAAACAAATACAGTTCCCATGTCACCTTTGTACGATCGATCTAAAACTGCGATTGGTTTTTCTTCACCCAGCATTTTCCAAATAGCCTTGTTGAGGTTGAAACCACCAGCGCGATTTCTTCGTCTAGGGCGAGGAGTAGGAGGGCCTGCGTTTGCTAATTTCAGTAAGCTTTCATCGTTGTGGCGTTTTGCCAATGCTTTGAATGGTTCGTCCACATCGCGGATGGTGTCCATCAAAACAAATTTGCCAGATAATTTACCACGGTATTTTGCAATATCTTTTTCATCTTGAATGTCTAAATAGACCACCACTCCTGTTCCTGAAACTGGAGGTGACCATGCTTTGGGATAAGCAATAAGTGGCCAGTAGGAAGGCGCGGTTGCGTGCATTTCGAAATGTGTCATTTCCCAGCCTCTACCAAAAGGTCCCCATTCTTCTAAGTGCACATTTTTCATGCCCCAGCTTTCCAACTCTGATTTTGCCCATTGAGTTGCTTTGTCAAGTTTGGGTGATCCAGTAAGTCGTGGTCCATAAACATCGGTGATCCAACTGGCAATTTCCATGACTTCGCTTTTGTCCATGCCGTGTTTTTTGATGATCTCGTCTATAGCTGTTTCGACTTCAGCTTCAGCAACTTGCGCTTGAAGCGAATAGCTGCTGGCGAAAAGGAGTAATAGGTAGACTAGTTTTTTCATTGTGGTGTATTTTGTTAAAATGTTTTGAAATTTTTAAATAGGGAGGGGGAGGTGAAGACGGAAGTCCGAAGACCGAAGTCCGAAGTTTTCGTCTGATGTGAGTTTCGTCCTAGGTGGTAATCGAGTGAAACTTCCGTCTCTATCTGGCAGTGCAGCTAGACAGGTTTGGACTTTCATCTTCGGACTTCTTCTCTATAAAAGCTTAATCTCACTTCCCTCTACAAGTTTCTTAATATCTTTCAGCATATCCGGTAAGCCAGCTTCCATATGTTGTTGACCGGCTTCGTTGGCGAATCCTTGTTGTAACCAAGAGAGTTGGACTTCATGCTTATTCAATTTTTGTATGATGTAAGTAATCTCTGAGTAGTTTTCAGGAATGTCATCCAAACCAGAAAATCCGCTCCAGTAGTTGTATTTAAGAAATTCATTTTCTACGTTGCCAATTACGTTTCCTTTGTCTTTGTAACTTTTACCTTCGTATTCTCCTTGGAAAATTATAGGACTACCTACTTTCCAATCTGTGATGGTTTCGGTGCCGTATAAATAAACTTTGATCTTTTCCGGATTGGTCATGACTTCCCATACTTGTTGAGGAGTAGCCTTGATGGTAATTGATTTTGAAACAACTAAATTCTTATCCATTGATTAATTTTTTTTGCAAGATACAGATTTGTTTGATTTGAAAAACAGAGGCACCTATTCTGTGGTTACCGAACTGCTTCCCCATTTTTGGTCTAAAAGATAAACAGTAATTACACCTAATAAATATGCAACTAAGTCGTGCCAATGATAAGAAGTTCCGATAACTATTTCGGCGAGTCTATTGCCTTTTAAACCCAGTACTTCTACGATTTTAAAATATTGTGCAAACTCTACGCAAAAGGAAAACACCAATACTGAAATAGCAATGACTAGATCTGATTGTTTCCAAAATGCTTTTACAAAAAGATAAATCAAAATCACAACTAGGTAGTCACCCCCATAAGGACGAATGAAATTATCTTTGACATAAAGTCCGATCAATACTTCGATAATAAAGAGTATGATGGCGAGTAAAAAGTAGTTTTTTCTAAATGTGAGCACAGTTTGGTTTTAATTAAAGTTAGGTTTCTCAGCAATCACGAAAACTACATTTCTTCGTGCTTACTGCTCTTGAGGGCTTCGTAACTAGAAGCCTACGATTGACGGGCATTCCAATCTTGCCTGGCGGCCAGACAGGTTCTAATTCTAATTCCAATTCTAATTCTAATTCTAATTCTATCCTGTCCTATTGGCCTACTGTATATACATTAAGTCTATTTTAAATGCTCATTCGGAGTAAAAGAAGGATAATAATGAATCGTTGAATCGTTGAACTCGGAATTTTGATTTTCCCCTTAACACGGTAGAAGGCAAAAATCAACGATTCAAAATTCAGAATTCAACGATTCAAAATTGCTCAAATTTAATAATATACACCTGAGTTACAAG
>CALGLS010000067.1 GCA_937959375.1 uncultured Saprospiraceae bacterium | reverse complement strand
GGATAAATGGGGATAAAACACATAGGTATTAAAATAGTCCTCTATCAAAAAAGCCGCACCTTCCTCTGCAGGCTATTGTTTACAAATAAGGTGTACCTCTCAGAATTTTGAATCGTTGAATTTTGAATCGTTGAATTTTGAATCGTTGAATTTTGAATGCCCCTCAAACGTGAAGCTCCACTATATTGGGCAAAATCAAAATTCGAAATTCAACGATTCATTATTCAAAATTTCCTTAGATCCATGTCATTGCCTCATAGAGATGGCAAAGGCAGATTTCAAAATACAAGAGACTCATCTTGGCTCTAGAAAAACAGTATCCACCATATCTCTAGATAGTAACTGTAGATTTATCTATCTTTGAAATAAAAATACGATGAAAAAGAGAAAATCATTTAAGGAACTCATCAATAGCGACAAACCAGTACTAGTAGATTTCCATGCAGAATGGTGTGGACCATGCAAGTCAATGGCACCTATACTAAAGGAAGTAGCTAATCAAATTGGAGAAAAAGCAACGATAATAAAAATAGATATTGATCGCAATCAGGCGCTTGCACAAAAATTAAACGTTAAAGGTGTCCCAACTTTTGTGCTATACAAAAACGGGGAAATGAAGTGGCGAGAATCGGGGATGAAGTCGACTAAGGTTTTGGTTGACTTACTGGAGCAATATGCTTAAGCGTAATCAAGGCACTCGCCCCTGTTGCGATTCTCCAATCCACATAGTTACTGTGGAATTACTACTGTAAAAGTCGTCCCCTCGTTCTCCTTACTTTCAAAACTAATACTTCCCTTCATCAGATCTAGATATCGTTTGACGATGACCAATCCTAAACCTGTCCCTTGAATATTAGTAACATTAGTTGCTCGGAAAAAACGGTCAAACATATGCTGCTGATCCTCTTCAGGTATTCCAATTCCGTAGTCACGAACCTTTATAGAAAGCGATCCATTCTCAATCACAGAAATCAGATCCACGTCTTTTCCGTTTGGCGAATACTTGAAGGCATTCGACATCAAATTGATTAAAATGTTTTTAACCAAATGCTCGTCAATATTAGCAATAGCCTTTCCCGAATGCTGATGATTGACCATTTGATTTTTATTAGCCACTAATTTCATCTCGTCTAATAATATGGATACATAATTTTTAAAGTCGACCTCTACTAATTGGCAGCTAATCATTCCTGACTCCAATTTCTCTAATGAAAGGAAGTCATTCAAGATGCTAGTTAGATTATTAACTGAAGATTTTATTCTATTAATGTGTTTGGTTCGTTTATCCTGTTGATCTGATTCGGGATATCGGGCTATCAATCCTGCTGAGGCAAGGATGGAGCTCAGCGGTGTTCGAAATTCATGTGAGGCCATAGAAACGAAACGTGATTTTAGCTCTCCCAGCTCTTTTTCTTTGGTCAGAGCAGATTCTAATTTGAGCTCATTTTCTTTCAAAGCACTTGTTCTCAATCGCACTTTTTCTTCCAATTGAGTATTGATCTCTTCCAATGCTTTTCTAGACTTTTCGGCTTCTGTAATATCAATGATAATGGCTACAAACACAGGTTGATCTCCCATCATCGAATATTGCAAATGTGCTTCTACTGGGTAGGTTGTTTTATCTTTTCGTTGATGAACTGTATTGAATATAATAATTTCTTCTTCGCCATTTAAAAGAGGAGTTACCAGGTCAGCAAAGGTCTCGGCAGTATGCTCAGGTTTGATATCTACCGGTGTCATATTTTGCATTTCCTCCAGCGAGTAACCGATATTGTTTCTAGCTCCTTTATTTACATGAACGAATTTCAGGTCTTCTTTATCAAAGATGTAAATCTCATTTAGGGAGTCGTCAACAATTTTAAAAATATCTTGATTAAGTACTTCTGCTTTTTTGAGTTCGGTGGTATTTACAAAAGTAGCGAGCATTCCTTGAGGTCGATCCCATTCATCAAAAATAAGATTGGAAGTAACAAAAACATCAAAATAGCTTCCATCTTTTCTCTTTGCCTTCGCTTCACCCGACCATTGCCCTTTTTCTTTAATCGCTTTGTTAATTACAGCAACTTCTTCGTCCGTTAAGGTTAATTCTTTATTATGGATACCGATCAAGTCTTTCGAATCATCATAGCCCCACATTTTCACAAAAGCCTCATTTACTTCTGTTATTTTGCCCTCCATGTCAGAGAAAGCTATTGGCATTGCACCAGATGCAATGGCAGTACTTTTTCGTTGCAATTCCTTTCCCCTTTGTTTCTCTTCAGTTACGTCATGAACATAGGCAATCGCCAATTGCTCTTCCCCATTTTTCATATGACTCAGACTAATTTGTACTGGGAATTTATCACCGTTTTTGCGTAAGCCGTGTAACTCAAGATTAGCCCCCATTGTTCGGTGTCCTGGATTTTTATTGAAGCGTTCCCGATGTTTGGTATGTGCTTTACGGATGGCCTCAGGAAGAAGTACTTGCAGTGGTTGCCCCTGAAGTGTTCCATTTTCGTATCCAAACATCTTCTCAGCGAATGGATTTACTTTTACAATTTTACCCGAAATATTGACTGCTAAAATTCCGATGGTTGCTTCCACAAACATTGCCTCAAATATATCTTGTGTATTCATTTCTGATATGATTTTAAAATTCGCTCCCTTACTTCTGTTGACTTTAGGGTTCTTCGTCAAATCTAGTGGGCTTTCCCTTCTATCTTATTTTTTTGACAGGATTTACAGGATGAACAGGATTACTCGTTTAACTTAATCGATTGACAGGATTTTTTTGTTCTCTTAAAGCTTCGCTTCTCGAGAGCCCTTACGTAAGAAATTGTATATTTTTTGAGTATCAAAAAATTCAATTAAAAAATCCTGTAAATCTCTGCGTTAGAAGGCAATCATGTGAATCATGTGAATCATGTAAATCCTGTCAAAAACCGCGTTCAAGGGAAACCCACTAAATTTGGCCATGAGCCAACTTTAGTCAACAACAAGTCCCACAAAATAGATAATTCTCATCAAAGTAGTTCAAAGATCGATAAATAGTCTTTTTTCTAAACTAACCTGTCATTCTATTCTATTAACCAATATTATTAGGGTGATTTTTGTCACCATAAACAAAGATTTAAAGCAACAAAGAGTGATTTTTATCATCACGCCATATTACAAAGCTCCTTAACTTTGCTAAATAAATAGACAGAAGTCATATGGAAATATTCAACCTATTGAACGCTCGCTAAGATCTGTTTAACTATTTTAAATTAAAAAAGTATTTATTTTTCCATGAATAATTCTATTCTATACTTTGATGAGATTGATCTGCAGGACGCAACAAGAGTAGGCAACAAAAATGCAGCTCTGGGAGAAATCCTTCAAAAACTTAGTTCCAAAGGAATATCTGTGCCAGATGGCTTTGTTATTAGCTCTAAAATTTATCAAGATTTTTTAAGTCAAAACAATCTGAAGCAAAAGATAGCGGACATCATTAAGAGACTTGACACTAAAAACTTTTCAAACCTATCTGAAATAGGAAAAACCATACGATCAACATTTCAAAAAAGTACTTTCTCCTATCTCAGTCAAGTACAAATTATTGCTGCTTATAATGAATTATTAGAACGAGTGGAAAGTGACGGTTCTGTAATAGTCAGATGTAGTGCCATTACAAAGTCAACTAAAAATAATTTTGCCAAACAATTGGATTGCTACCTTAATATAAAAGGAGAAAACGCACTATTAGAAGCTTGTAAAAATTGTTTTGTTTCACTGTATTCAGACAAAGCATTAAAGTATTGTATTCTAAAAGAAATTAATCCTACTGATGTTGGATTTTCTGTTGGTGTCCAACAAATGATCCATCATACTAGAAAAGACACTTCTCAGTTTTCTAACTTAAACAAAAAGGAACAAGATCTGATTACCGAATGGTCAGCAATCATTAATGAGCACTTTCAAACACCGATGACCATTGAATGGGTGAAAGATGAAGTGCATGAGCAAGTATATCTAATTCAAGCTTACCCTAAAGCACAAAACATGAAATCATTTCCAGATAACTTTTACGAAGCGATCGGCTATTTATGCTACGCTATTTCAGCAGCTGACCGCAAAGTAAAACTCGACGAAATTAAGGTTTTAAAAAAGATACTAACTGAAGACTGGTTGCCCCAAAATCACCCTTCAGAAGCAATACTGAAAATTCAAATCGTTTTTGAGAAACTGATAAATCAAAATCTGGAATCAGATGCGGCGATGATTTTCTTTAAATTATTTAAAGAAAGCCATAATGAGCTATTCACTCCAGACACAAAAGAGTTAATTTGGAAAACAGTCAACAGCATTGCAGAAGCGGTGGCTGGTAAAAACAAATCAGAACTAGTCTTGTTGAGTAAACTCAACACCATCCTCAGTTAAGACAGCATCTTCTAAATGTAAAACCAACATAGGAACTTTAGTATGCAAGAGCATCGACTTCGTCATACTTTTATGATATAGTCTGTCCCAAAATTTACGATGATGTGTCACCATTACAATTAAGTCAATACCTTTTTGAAGTACATATTCATTTATCCCTTGCCAGAATGACTCATGGTGCACTGTGTGTAATTCAACATGAAGGTCTGCCGCTTTCTTCTTAAATAGTTGATCTAATATCAACTCTTCAAACTGCCAATTCAAACTATTCTTTTCTGGATTATTGATGTGTACCAAGTGTATTTTTGACTCAAAGTCATTCGACAACTTGATGATCGCATTGAGTGTTTTTGTTTCCGCAGATTCATAATTTCCGGCGTAAAGGATGCTATCAAAACCTACAAAAGAAACATTGGGTGGAATCAACCAAACTGGACAATGTGCCTTTTGCGAAACGCTAGTTGATATTGTTCCTAGAAAGTTTTGCAGTGGACCTTTTGAACCTGTTGTTCCCATAATTATAAAATCGCAGTCTTCCTCTTTTGACATTCGAATTAATTCCTTTGCTGGTTTCCCCATTACGACTTCCTGTTCTATGACAAATACTTCTTCGTTTTTTGCATATCGATCAACTTGCCATTCTTTGACAAATTGGTCTAGTTTTCTTTTTTGTCTATTCCGTATTTCATCAATAAAGGATGGTAAGGTTACCCCTATTAAACTTTCAATTTCACCTATATGAACGACTTTCAAAGT
>CALGLS010000066.1 GCA_937959375.1 uncultured Saprospiraceae bacterium | reverse complement strand
AGTTGATAGAGACCAAGCTACGCGCGTTAGTGGCGTTATTGGTGTCTTATTTCGTAAGGAGCATTTTGCATTGAACGTGGAAGGTGGCTTTCATCGTGATGATTTTAGAGGCGATGGTATTGGTAGTATTTTCTTTATTGGAATTGGAGCATCTGCCTGTTTGTATCATGGTCCAGAAAATTGATTTTTCAACCTATTCGTTTCTCAAATTTCAATAAAATGGTTTTCAAGAATATCATAGTGATTGTATTTTGTCTGATGCTTCATCAAACTACCTTTGCTCAAGAAACTCCAAGTAATTCGAAAGCAACTCAAGTTGGTTCCCAAACACTAACTACTTCGTTTCACTATTCCGCCATGGGAGGAGAAAGGTATAGCAATGACGATGATAAAGGAACAACAAATGTTGGAATTGGATTTGATTATCTGACATTCTTTGCCGATAAATTTGCAGCAGGACCTAAACTAAATCTACACCGACTTAATGATGGAAACACAATACAAACAAGCTTGAACATTAGTCTTAAGACGGCTTATTTTTTTGACAATGGCAGCAATACCATTCCATATATAGGAGGAAGTCTAGGCCATCTATTTGTTAAGTATGATTATGGCGACAAAAATGAAACTGCTGTTGGAATTCAAGGGGATCTTAGCGCAGGTCTTGCATTACGAAAAGGCCACTTGCTTATTCTTCTAGAAACCGGCTATACGTATCAAAGAGCAAGGCATAGTCTGACCAAATCCAAACGAACTGCCAAGAATTTCTACTTGAGTATTGGTTTCGGAGCATCGTTTTATAAAGATTAATTACACCCAATTATTGCTTTTAAACATCTACATTTGTCTCTACAAAATTGACAACCTTATTCGAATCCTTACGTTTCAAGGTTAACACCTGTTTTAGTGCATCATTTAAATTACAATGTTGAGCAAATTATGATTCCATTACGTCTGATTATACTTAGTTTATTCTGTCTGCTACTCTCTACAAACTTGATTTATGCACAACCAAATCTAGAAGATTTTGGAACACACTTTCGTGTAAAAATTGCGGAGACTTCTGAGTCAATTACTATTGATGGTAAGTTGGATGAAAAGGTTTGGCAAACGGCAGAAGTCGCCACCAATTTCTACCAAAAACTACCCTACTTTAAAGAAAATGCAGACCCCTTAACGGAAATTCGAATGACCTATGATGAGGACAATATCTACGTCGCCGCCAAATGCTATCAAACTGATCCTGTTATTATTCAATCTTTGAAACGCGATGACTACTGGGACAATGATGCTTTTGGAATTGTAATGGATCCTTTAAATACGAAAGCAAATGCTTACCTATTTGGATGTTCAGCGGCAGGTGTGCAATGGGATGCGTTACGATCAGAGACCTCTGGCATCAACTCAGATTGGAGCAATAAGTGGTTTGCAGAAGTACAGGTTGAAGAAGAGTTTTGGACAGCAGAAGTCGCGATTCCATTTCGAATTTTGCGCTACAGCGAAAACATTTCAGAATGGGGCATCAACTTTATTCGCAATGCTGTTTTCAAAAAACAGTTTCATAATTGGACGGCCGTACCTGAAGCATTTTGGCCTCCAAACCCTGCCTATGCTGGTAATCTGATTTGGGATAAATCACCAACTCGTAAAAAAGGAAATTTCAATTTAATTCCATACGTAACAGGTGGATTAGAAAAACAAGTGGATGAAAATTTAAACGGCAATTTCAATGCAGGAATAGATGCAAAGATTGGTATTACTTCTACACTTAACTTAGACCTCACCCTTAATCCTGATTTCTCTCAGATTGAGGTGGATGAATTGGTGACCAACCTAACACGTTTTAGTATTTTCCTTCCGGAAAAACGAACTTTCTTTCTTGAAAATAGTGACATCTTCGGAGACTATGGTTTTGGAGCTGTGCGTCCATTTTTTTCCAGAACAATTGGTCTTGACGGTAACGGCTTGACCGTCCCCATTCTTTATGGGGCTCGCCTCAACGGCAACCTAACAAATGACCTTCGAATTGGTGTCATGAATATCCATTCTTCTGATAATGAGGATACTCCTGGTCAAAATAATTCTGCAATTTCTTTACAGAAAAAGTTTGGACGCTCCTTCATCCAAGGTATGGTTCTAAATAGACAAGCCTTCGAAAAATCAGAAATGCTTAGTGATGATTTTGGTAGAAATACTAGTGTGGAAGCGGCCTATATTTCCGATTCTGGAATGCTATCTACATGGGTGGGAGCTCATCATTCTTTCAAAAAAGGGATTACCAATAAGACAGGCTTTTACAACCTTGGTATTAATGCTCAAAATACCAACTGGGAGTTCTTGTCTGATTTTGTTATGATGCAAGATAACTATTTTGCAGACATGGGTTTTGTTGCACGAATTGAAAATTACGATGCTGCGAGAGACACCGTTATTCGCCATGGATTTAAGACCAACAACACCTCACTTTTATACAAAATTCGTCCAAAAGAAGGACGGATACAACAACATTCTATAGTAGTAGAAAATTTAATCGCCACCAATTCTGATTGGAGTTTTAATGAAAACAATGTATCTCTTGGTTATCGAATTTCTATGAAGGAAGGTCAATCTGCTAATGTAAATGTTCGGCATAATGCAGTCGATTTGCTTTACCCATTTTCCTTTGCTGGCGAAGGTGATCCCTTACCCGTTGACCGATATAACTTTGTAAGCTTTGATGGTGGTTTCGAATCCGATAATCGCAAAGCCTTTTCATTTGATATAGGTGCCCAAACTGGTGGCTTTTACAATGGTAGACTTAGTCGGTTGATTCTAAACCTCAATTATCGTGCACAACCTTGGGGAAACTTTAGCCTTGGATATCAGATCAATGATATTGATTTTCCAGACCCTTATGGCAAAGATAGAATTGGCGCGTTACGATCAAAAATTGAAATAGGTTTTTCAAGGAATCTGATTTGGACGACTCTATTTCAATATGTTGACCAAGCTGAATTCATGGGAATCAATAGTCGACTGCAATGGAGGTTTTCTCCTATGTCAGATGTCTTTTTAGTTTTCCTTGACAACTATGACGTGTTTGATCTTATGGATAACCGAAAGAATGTAAAGACTAACAATAGGGCGCTTGTTTTGAAGGTTAATTATTGGTATTGAGGAGGAAAAGACGGAAGTCCGAACAGGTTGACCGCTAAGTCAGTTCTCTGAATATTTAGCTGCATCGCTTTTAGCGAAATTTTTTAAACCTGTCGGGCCGCCAGGCTGGATGTAAAACCGCAAAATGATAAACCTGTCGGGCCGCCAGGCGGGAGTCAAAA
>CALGLS010000065.1 GCA_937959375.1 uncultured Saprospiraceae bacterium | reverse complement strand
TAGCTGCTGGTAGTTATGCAGTTGTTGTAACTGATTTAGTTTCGGGATGTTTCTCAACAGTGTTATTTACATTGAATGATAATGTAGCTGGAGCAACTGTAAATGTTGGTTCCGAATTCGAAACAAGTTGTGTAGGAGCAAATGATGGTGAAGCGTTAATATTAGTTAGCTACGATCCTAATTTTGTAAATCCACCAACTCAATATATTACTGACGCAAGCGGACAAATTTACAACAACGGAATGCTCGCACCAGGTCAATACTGCGTAGTCGTTGAAGACGGAAACGGATGTATCGCTGGTTCAGGATGTTTTGATGTTGTGATGCCTGAAGTGCTTGATGTTGATGTTGAATTGGTAAATGCTGATTGTCAAACAGATGGTAACATCATGTTGATGGTGACTGGTGGAACTGGAACCTACACATTTGACTGGGATGATTTAGCAGGAGCTAATGATCCACAAAATAGAACAGACTTAAGCGCAGGACTTTACAGCGTAATTGTAACTGACGGTAACGGTTGTTCGGCAACAGCCATGGACTTGGTAATCCAAGATGAATGCAATGATTGTGAAGAACCAATCCTTAATAACGTAGTCGTACTTGAAGCAACTTGTAGCAACTCAGATGGTATGGCCACTTTGTATGTTGCAGGTAATGCCGATGATTTTACCTACGAATGGAACACGACTCTAGGTCAATCAAATGCTTTGGGCAATAGCCGAACAGGTTTGCCAGCAGGCACTTACACGGTAACAATCTCTGATGAGAATGATGCAAGTTGTTCAATCATTGAGACCTTTACTATTGGTAACTCGGATGGTCCAGAAGCACTTGTTATGACAACTGCTGCAAACTGTAATGCAAATGACGGTACAGCAATTCTAGCTCCAAGTACTTTTGAATATGATTGGAGTGATGGTCAGTCTGGTGCAATGCGCGCAGATCTTCTTGCAGGAACATACCAGGTTACGATTACTGATCCAGCAAATGGAAATTGCAATAATGTAATTACAGTTGTGATTGATCAAAACAATGATTTAGATGCATCTGTAACGATTAATACTTTACCTGACTGTGATCAAGCAAACGGTTCTGCAACTGTCGTTGTAAATGGTGGTTCTGGTAACTATGCTTACAGTTGGGGGAATGATGCAACACTTGATAACCTATCTGCAGGAACCTACACGGTTTCAATCACAGATTTAGATACAGGTTGTGCAACAGATGTAACCTTTACGTTAAATAATAATGTGCCATCAGCGACTGTAGCTGTTGTTGGAACTCCAACAGTATCTTGTGCAGGTGCAATGGATGGTTCAGTTGTATTCGGTTTGGACTTCGATCCAAACTTTGAATTCCCTGAAACAGTAATTATTACTGACGCATCAGGAGCAACGTATACAGGTGGTCAACTTGGAGCAGGTGAATATTGTATTGTTGTACAAGACGCTTCAGGATGTATCGCGGGTTCTGATTGCTTTGAGGTAACTGAGCCAAGTCAAATAGATGTTGATGTAGCATTGGTTAATAAAGATTGTACCGTTGATGGTAGCATTTCTCTACAGGTAACTGGTGGCAACGGAGGCTACACATTTGATTGGTCAGATCTTGCAGGTACTAATGATCCACAAGATCGTACTGGATTAAGTTCTGGTACTTATGATGTGACGATTACTGATTTAAATGGTTGTACCGTAGTTGCATCCAATTTGACCGTAGAAGATGAGTGTGGTTGTGAAGGACCAGCAGTTAATAATGTAGTAGTTGTTGAGTCTGCTTGTTTCACTTCAAGTGGAATGGCTACTATTAATATGGCTGGTAATGCCAATGACTTTGAATACAACTGGAATCCATCCGTAAGTAATACCAATGTTGCAAATAACATTGCAGCAGGAACTTACTCGGTGACGATTACTGATCCAAATGATCCAACTTGTGAAACAATTGAAGTATTCACAGTTGGAAATGCTGATGGACCAGAAGCGACTTTAGAATCTAGTTCTGATGCAAGTTGTTTAGATGCCAATGGTACTGCGACCTATTCTCCTTCTGGATTTACCTACACTTGGAGTGATGGGGGAGCAGGAGCGGATAGAGATGATCTACTAGCAGGTATTTACCAAATCACAGTAGAAGATGGTTCTGGATGTTTTAATGTGATCACTTTGTTGATTGGTCAAGAGAATAATCTAGAAATCAGTGCTATTGTGAATAGCTTACCAGAATGTGGTGTAGCAAATGGATCGGTAACTTTAGATGTGTCAAATGGTTCTGGAAACTATGCTTACTCATGGGGAGCAGATGCAATACAAACGAATCTTGCTGCAGGAACTTATGATGTTACTGTTGTAGATAATAATACTGGCTGTAGCGCCAATGTCGTATTTACTTTGACAGAAGATGTGGCTGGTGCAACCATCAATATTACAAATCCGAATGATGAAGTAATGTTGAACTGTGCTGGTGATACCAATGGAGAAGTTAACGTTAATATTACTTACGATACTGACTTTGCTCAGCCAGCAACAATAGTGATTGTAAATAACTTAAATGAAGTTGTCTTTAACAACAGCTTATCTGCTGGGACCTATTGCGTACAAGTAACAGACGCCAACGGTTGTCTTGCTGCGGCAACTTGTTTCGATGTATTAGATCCAGATCAGATTGACGTAGATGTTGCTTTGACACCGTTTACTTGTTTGGAGCCAGGAAGTATCGACTTGACTGTAATCGGAGGAAATGGTGGATACACTTATGACTGGGCTGATTTGATTGGAACAGATGATCCTGCAGATCGTGTGGACTTAGTAGCTGGTGTATATAACGTAACGATTACAGATGCAGGTGGTTGTACAGCTGTCGCTAATAACTTGGCAGTAATCGATGATTGTAATCCATTAAATGAATGTGAAGAACCAGAAGTACTTAACGTTGTAAAGGTTGAGGCAAATTGTGATCTCTCTAATGGATCTGCTACCATCACAATGAATGGTGATGAAGCCAACTACACGTATGAATGGACACCAAACGTAAGTACATCAAACGTTGCGGTTAATATTCCATCAGGAACTTATACGGTACTCATTACAGATATCAACGACGACCAATGTTCTTCTGAATTTAGTTTCGCACTTGCCAACTCAGATGGGCCAGTTGCAGAGATTCTTTCAACGACTCCTGCTACTTGTAATCAACCAAACGGTACGGCAGTACTCTCGCCAGTTTCTTACCAATACGAATGGTGTAATGGTGCTATTGGATTTAACGTTGGTAATTTGCCAGTAGGTACTTGCTTTGTTACGGTTACTGACTTTGGTACAGGATGTACAAATATTATTGAAGTTGAAATTGAAGAATTCAATATACTTAATGCGGAAGCAGTGATTGATGATTTACCGAATTGTGGCGCTGCCAATGGTGAGGTTACGATTAACGTAACAGGAGGAAGTACAAGTTATGACTATGCCTGGAGTGATGGTGGTGTTTCTCAAACGCGAAATGATCTGGAAGCAGGTGTTTACACGGTGACTGTTACAGATAATGGAGCAACAGGATGTACTTCAGTGGTTGCCTTTACGTTGTTGAATGACATTGATCCAGATGCAATGGCAATGGTAACACTTGATGCTGATAGTCTCTATGTAAGTTGTGCAGGAGATGCAAACGGATTCATGGACTTCACAATTGCTGAAGGACCTAACTTTGCTGATCCAGCAACAATAGAAATTTTAGATGCAAATGGTGAAGCACAAATTAATGGAAACTTAGGAGAGGGTACTTATTGTGTAGTGGTGACCGATGCAAATGATTGTGTTGCTGGAGCTGCTTGCTTTGAGGTCTTATCACCATCTTCTATTGATGTGGATGTTTCACTGATGAATAAAGATTGTGATACACTAGGTGTGATTGAATTAGTAGTGACCGGAGGTACTGGAGATTACACATTTGACTGGGCAGACTTACCTGGTTCAGATGATCCTCAAGATAGGATCTTACTAACTCCTGGTGGTTATAGTGTAACGATAACTGATGAAAGTGGTTGTACGGCTGTTGCAGACATGCTACCTATTACTGATGAATGTTCTGGTTGTCCATCAGCGGATACCGTTGAAATGATTTTACCAGTCTTTACACAAGACTCTGTATGTTTTGTTTTAGAATCTTGTTTTGATACAAGTATTGTGACTACCTACAGTTTAATAACTGGTGGAAACGCTGGATCGTCTACATTCGGATCTTGGACCGTTAATGGTAGCAATGGTTGTTTGTATTACCTAGCAAATGGAATAGAAGGAGTGGGAGTAGATACGGTTTGCATGATTGCAAATAACAATGGTTTGTTAGATACGACTTGCGTTATCGTAACAATAGTACCAGCATGTAATGGGCTGGTAGGAATTGATAGTTTAGAATTGTCAACTTTCGATTGTTCGGAAGGAGGCAGCTTCTGCTTGCCGATTCCACTGATTGAGGTATTGGATTACGAATTCACAGACAACGGTTTACCATACAGTGGTGGATTTATGGGATGTGATTTGGATACCGTTCAAACATACTTATTACAACCACTATTGGATGTAGCACCAGTTGGACCATATGAGTTAGAGTCATGGACACTCAACGGTGTGTTATTTGACATTGATACGTTTACGACTTTACAACAATTAGTAGACTCAATGAACTTATGGGATCCATCAGGAGTTTGGACCTTGAATACAACGAATACGATTACTGGAGGTAACTTATCTAATATTTATGGTAACTTAAATATTACCCAACTGATCACAATGGCGAATGCAGATTTACCATTGAGTACTACTGAGATTCCAAACGGAACGTTGATGACGGTTGATACAGGTTTCCACGAAATCATTATACTTGAAATTGCAACAGGTTGTTCAGATACCATCACGGTAGGTGTTGAATGTTTAGATTGTCCAAGTCTATATTCTGGACCAGCAACGGTTGCTGCTGAGAGCTGTAATGATTTGACAGATATATGTTTGGATGCTTCGATAGAAGATATTCTAAATTATAGCATTACTGATAATGGTGAGTTGTACATTGATCCATTTGTTGGATGTGATTTTGATTCATTGTTTACTTACTTAACCGTAGGTTTCAATACGCCGGGTAACTATACTTTAGATAGCTGGTCGATCAATGGTACTACCTTTGATTTAGCAAACTTTGGAACGTTAGAAGAGTTGGTAGATTCTATGAATGTTTGGGATCCTGCAGCCAACTGGATGATTAATGGTCTGTTGTTAGTAGGAGGTGATTACAACAACATTTATGGCAACATAAATATTTCTGAAAACGGAATACCATCTGTAATGGCTAATCCTAATTTACAGTTACTTCCGAATGGTGCTGCAATTAGTTTACCACCGGGTGTGCACGAAGTGATTTTGACAGATACCATAACGGGATGTGTTGATACATTTAATGTAACGATAACTTGTGAAGACTGTGATCCATTCTATACTGGACCTGACACCTTATTCAATGTTGATTGTCCACAACCGGTTGGCGTTTGTATTGACTTGTCACTAGACGATTTAACAAACTATCTGATACTTGATAATGGACTACCATATAGTTCATCAACTATTGGATGTAATTTCGATTCGTTGACAACTTATCTAACGGTAGGTTTCAACACGCCGGGTGGTTACACGGTTGCTAACTGGGATATAAATGGAGGAACCAACTTCTTAGGCTTCTTTACTTCTCTACAAGAATTAGTAGACTGGATGAATACGGTTGATCCGGGAGCCAACTGGGAGATAAATGGACTCTTGATTGTAGGAGGGAATCCAGCGAATATTTATGGTCAAATGGATATAACGGAAGGAGGGCTTGATGTAGCTACTGCTGATGCAAACTTACAATTGATTCCAAATGGAATTAGCATTGAGTTAGACGGAGGTGCACATGAGTTGATCGTTGTTGATACGGTGATTGGATGTACCGATACTTTCAATATTCAAGTTGAGTGTATTGAAGATCTGTTGCCGGATACCTTATATTTAGATATAATGATTGGCTTTACGGATACATTCTGTTTAGATCCAATTCTGTTCCCAGGAACGATAGATACGATTTACAATATCTGTGAAGACGAAAGTGGTCAGAATGTTTTTGTTTCAGTAATTGATAGCACAACATGTATCGAGTACACGGGCAATACATTAGGTCAGGATACGGCTTGTATTGTGATTTGTGACAACTTAGATAATTGTGATACGACCTACTTTATCATCAATACGATACCTCCAATGATGGATACTATTTTCACAACAGTGATCTTAAGTGATACGGATACCATATGTTTTGATGTTTCTGAATTGGCAGGAACTGAATACACAGTTACGAATTACTGTGATGATAACTCAGGAGTATTTGTTGATTTTGAAATTGGAGATTCAGTCTGCATTGAATTCACCGGACTGCAAGTGGGAATAGATACGGCTTGTATCGAAATATGTGATGAACTTGGAGCTTGCGATACCACGATTTTGATTGTTTCATCAATTCTAGATATGGGTATGCCACCTATTGCAGTTGATGATGATACTACCACGATAAAAGGTGGAGGTGTTGATATTGACATCTTAGTTAACGATACGATTAATGGTGACTTGTCATCAATAGTGATTATAACTGATCCAGAGAATGGAACTGCATTTGTGAATCCAGACTTTACGATTACATACATACCGGATGTTGATTTCTGTGGAAGTGTTGATAGTTTCGAATATGTGTTGACTACTTCGACAGGAAGTGATACCGCTTGGGTATTTGTTGATGTACAATGTGATGAGTTAATCATCTTCAGTGGTTTCTCACCAAACGGAGATGGCGTAAACGATCACTTTGCGATACTCGGAATTGAGAACTTCCCGGATAATGAGGTTTGCGTATTTAACCGTTGGGGTAACCGAGTTTTCATTCAGAAAAGTTATACCAACATGGATGGATGGGAAGGAACTTGGGAAGGTAAGAATTTGCCAGACGGTACTTACTTCTATGTAATTGATGATGGAGAAGGGCAGAAGTATAGTGGGTATGTTCAATTGCAGAGATAAGAGAGAGGGCTGGAATTAGAATTAGAATTAGAATTAGAATGTGTCTGGTCTATCTGGCCTACCGTATATACATAACTTGTAACTCAGGTGTATATTATTAAATTTGAGCAATTTTGAATCGTTGAGTTCTGAATTTTGAATCGTTGATTTTTGCCTTCTACCATATTAAGGGGAAAATCAAAATTCCGAATTCAACGATTCATTATTATCCTTCTTTTACCCCGAATGAGCATTTAAAATAGACTTATGTATATACAGTAGGTCTATCTGGCTAGCTAGACAGGCCGCCAGGCAAGATTAGAATGTGAATGTGAATGTGAATGTGAATGTGAGGAATAAAAAGTGAAGGTGGTGGTTCATAGTGTTTTGAATGATTGTGTGTATTGGAATTGCCACTTTGAATATAATTAAGAAACAGTCTTAGGGTTGGAGGGAATGAGCTAGGGGGGTCTGGCTCTCCCTTCATCCCAGAGAGGCTGATTAGATTAGAATTTTTCTGCGATGGATTGCATAGTACTTATCTACTGCAATTTTGCTTGACATAAAAAAATAAACTGGGTAATATAAATCAGTAAAAAATTAGTCTTAGGGTTGGAGAGAATGAGCTGGGGGGGTCTGGCTCTCTCTCCATCCCAAAGAGGCTGATTAACTTGAGATAGGAATCAAAATTAGAGTAAAAAAATCTTCTAAAGCAGGTGTACATTGGTAGCTACTCTAGTTCTTAAGCTACTGATAATCAGAGAGACGTAAATAGAGGAGATGTATTTTAGGGGCATGGTTTTTGAATTCTTAAGAAGTCGATATTTCTCTTGTTGGGGAATAATGTTTTGATAATTTACATGTATGATTTATTGTATTTGTAAATTATTGTTAGGCAGTTATTTGAAAGAGAAAGTCGAATGAATTAAACAAACTAAAGTATTGACACTAAGCTTCAACATGAAGCACCAATAACTGATTGATTGGGTGTTAGGGGCTTTCTCAAGAAAAAATTATGAGAAAAATTACACTATCTCTTTGTGTGCTATTCCTGTTTTTGTGTTCAGGGTTAAAGGCGCAGCAAGATCCGATGTATACGATGTATATGTTCAATAGTCTTGCGTATAATCCTGCTTTTGCAGGGACGCCAGATTATCTTACTGTTCGAGCTTTGTACCGAAACCAGTGGTGGGGTATTGACGGAGGACCAAATACACAAACCATTTCTATTCATTCTCCTTTTAAAGAAAAAGTTGGTCTTGGACTTAACTTGGTAAACGACAATGTTGGAGCAACGGGTTCCACTGTGGCTAGTTTTAGTTATGCTTATCGGATTCCGTTTGGAAATGGTAAGTTGTCGATTGGACTGCAGGCAAGTGCGATGAACTGGCGTGCAGATTGGAGTTTGCTAAAGTTTAAAGATCCTAGATTTACAGATGTTGCTTTCGAAGATTTGGAGCCAAATATTTGGACACCTAATTTTGGAGTAGGAGCATTTTATTATACTCAAAATTATTACATTGGTTTGTCAGTGCCTCATTTGATGAATGCAGATTTAAGAGTTGATAAAGTCGACAGTAGTAATCGTTGGGCACAAACTTACCGTCATTATTTTCTTGCAGCAGGAGCTACCTTTCCTGTGAATGGAGATGCCGTGATTTTTAAACCATCACTATTGATTAAGAGTGTTGGTTTGTTGGGTGAGTTTACTTCTGAATCAGATCAATTAAACCGAGTAGGAGCACCTACAGAATTTGATATTGATATTGCCTTTTTGTTTTATGAAACGCTGTGGGTTGGAACGTCATTTCGTTCTGCTTTTCAAGCGAAGCAATTTGGAGGAGGTAGTTCATTTGATTCGATTGACCTTTGGGCTTCTTATAGTTTAGGTAATGGCATTCGAATTGGAGCAGCATATGATTACACGATTAGTAAGTTACAGAACTATGTAGATGGTTCGTTTGAGGTGATGCTAGGATATGATTTTAATTATGAAAAATCTAGTGTAGTTACTCCTCGTTATTTTTAAGAAAAATTAAATTAATAAGTCCTTGATTTAGAAGGCCCTCAATTGCGATATGCGATTGAGGGCTTTTTGTATTTGTGAATGTTATTGAAGGAAGATTTGTATTTTTGTGTTTATAATATGTTTTCAAGGAAAATTATACATATTGATATGGATGCTTTTTTTGCATCAGTGGAGCAACGGGATCATCCTGAATTGCGAGGCAAACCTATTGCGGTAGGTGGATCAAGTAAACGTGGTGTGGTGGCAGCAGCTAGCTATGAGGCGAGGAAGTATGGGGTGCGGTCGGCGATGGCGAGTGTGACGGCTGCGCGATTGTGCCCGCCATTGATTTTTGTGAAGCATCGCTTTGATGTCTATCATGAAGTGTCGAATCAGATCAGAGCAATTTTTGAAGAGTATACGGATTTGGTAGAGCCACTTTCTTTGGATGAAGCCTTTTTGGATATAACCGATAATAAGAAAGGAATGAAATCGGCTACCATGGTGGCTGAAGAAATTAGAAAAAGAATTTTTGAGGAAACTCAACTAACGGCCTCCGCTGGTGTTTCATACAATAAGTTCTTGGCGAAAATTGCTTCGGACATTAATAAACCTAATGGTATAAAAGTAATTACTCCGGATGAGGCGATTTCTTTTATTGAAACCTTGCCTATTGAGAAATTTTTTGGAGTGGGAAAAGTCACCGCAGCTCGTATGCATAAGATGGGTATCAAAACCGGAGCTGATTTAAAGCAGTTGACCAAACTGGAGATGGGACAGCGCTTTGGAAAAGTGGGACGCTACTACTATAAAATAGTACGTGGTGAAGATCAAAGAGAAGTGAATCCGAATCGAGTTCGAAAATCGATTGGAGCTGAGCGAACTTTTTCAGAAGATTTGACGACTAAAGAGAGTATGATGGAGCGCTTGGAGTATATTGGTGAAAAGGTGTTTCGATACATGGAGAAGCATGATAACTTTGGAAGAACGATTACTCTGAAGATGAGGACACCTGATTTTCAAATTGTGTCCCGCAGTAAAACCTTTAATAGTGAGATCAAGGACTGGGATGCATTTATATCAGTAGTTCGAGAACTATTAAATGATAATTGGACAAATGATTTGGCAGTGCGATTGCTGGGAGTGTCGGCTAGTAATTTGATGCGAGAACAAAAAGGGGAGGGAGTGCAGTTAGAATTTGATTTTGAAGGAGAGGAGAAGTAGAAGTAGAATTAGAATTAGAATGGGAATGGGAATGGGAATGGGAACTTGCCTAGCCGATAGGATAGGTGGGAATTAGAATCTGCTTGGTGGCAGACAGGTGGCCCACTGATGTGATATGTTGCGTGCAGATTTCCTTTTAGGGATTAAGGGCGCGCGATGGGAATAGGAATAGTGGCCCGGCTACATTGAATACTGTTTTTTTAGTTTTCATAATAATTAATTAACTAATTATGCCAAAGACCTTAGTAATATTTGATATTGACGGAACACTGTTGTTTTCCAATAAAGTAGACAGTCAGTGTTTTGCAGATACCTATGAAGAATTGTACTCGGACCC
>CALGLS010000064.1 GCA_937959375.1 uncultured Saprospiraceae bacterium | reverse complement strand
GAGCTTACCGCAATATCTTTGACTTCTTGCTTTTCAATTTCAATCAATTGAAACCCAGCACTAGTTTGGTACTTTCGTAAATACTCAATATCTCCAGCTCTGTCTTTTCCAAAACGATGGTCATAACCTATGACAATACATTTCGGCTGAAACCGCTTTACCAGAAAGTTTGAAATATAATCATCAGGACTTTGTTGAGAAAACTCAAGACTAAAAGGTACGACCACTAAGTTGTCAATCCCATAACGTTCTAAAAGAAGCGCTTTTTCATTGACGGTGTTGATTAGCTTAAGAGAATTATCATCTGGTTTGATGACGTGTCGAGGGTGAGGATGAAATACGATCACAATACTTTCGCCTTCTACTTCAGTTGCCAATTGCTTGACTCTGTCCAATATCTTTTGATGTCCCGTATGAACACCATCAAAGGAACCAATCGTAACTACCGCATTATGAAATGACGGCAATTCATTCAAATCGTGATACACATTCATTAGGGTGCAAAAGTATTAAAAAGAGACGAGGAGTTGAAGGAAAAAATTTATTTAATTTTTTGGACGGAAGTCCCTCAATATAAGTAGGAAGATACTCTAATTCTCAGTTCTCGCACTTAACTTTTCAACCACAATAGGGCTAACACCAAACGGAAAGGTCTGTCTTCTTACTTTTGTCTTTCGTCTTACTTCTCAAACATTCCTTTTTTAACGCTTCAATTCGTACTTTTGCAGCTTAAACATAGAAAATGGATAAACTAAAAATAGTAGAAGCACTAAGCAAGGTAAAAGATCCAGCTACTGGGCAGGACATTATTACCCTAAACATGGTGCGCGACCTTCAAATTGAAGGCAATAAAGTGAATTTCACCCTTGAATTACCTCGACTTGATTACCCTTCTAAGTCAGAACTCAACTTTGCATGTATCGCTGCCATTCAAGGCGTTTACCCTCAAGCAGATGTCAATGTACATTCTGCTTCCCCTCAGAAAGGTGGAGCTGCTCCTCCTCCAAAGACGGGTGCCATGCCACATGTAAAGAATATTATTGCTGTAGCATCTGGTAAAGGTGGTGTAGGAAAATCAACTATTACTTCTAATCTTGCGCTTGGACTAAAGGCTCAAGGCTACCGAGTGGGATTAATTGATGCTGATTTGTATGGACCTTCGATCCCTACTATGTTTGGTTTGCAAGGACAGCGTCCGAAAGTGCAAGAAGTTTATGGAAAACCTAGACTTGTTCCACTAGAAGCACACGGTATTTACGTTATGTCCATCGGTTTTATTATTGAACCGGAACAGGCAGTTGTATTACGTGGACCAAGACTTGGTGCGATCATCAAGCAGTTTTTCAATGACTGTGTATGGCCCGAATTGGACTTTTTATTGATCGATCTACCTCCAGGAACAGGTGATATTCAATTGACTTTGGTCCAAACAGTTTCGGTAACTGGATCAGTGATTGTGACAACTCCGCAAGATGTGGCCGTTGCTGACGCAATCAAGGCGATGAGCATGTTCCAATTACCATCTGTCAATGTTCCGATTCTTGGTGTGGTAGAGAACATGAGTTGGTTTACACCAGCGGAGTTACCAGACAACAAGTATTACATTTTTGGACAGGGTGGTGGAGAAAAACTGGCTAAATATGGAGAAACCATAGTATTAGGCCAGATTCCTTTGGTACAGAGTATTCGCGAAGCCAGTGATGAGGGGAAACCTGCTTTACTTGCAGAAGGAACTGAAATGTCTAAAGCCTTTATGAATGTCGCGAAGAATACCCTTAGTCAGTTAGAATTGCGTAATCAAAACCAAGCACCTACACAAAAGGTTGATATTAAGATATAGCTTGGGAGTTGGAAGACCAGAGTCCGAACCTGTCTAGCTGTTGCCAGTAGAGATGGAAGTTTCCCACTTTCGTTAGACTGAGTATTTGCTTAATTAGTGTTATTCGGGCATTTCTTTCGAAAGAAACTTTGACTATCGCTCTTCATACTTCGGGTTTTGCCATTCCTAACAAGAAAAAACGTATCTTTGATATTAAATTAACTACAGAATTTATGTTGATCCAAGAAAAAGAAGAACTACTAATTCGAATTGATAAAGCACTAGACGATGTACGTCCTCACCTTGCGGTAGATGGAGGTAATGTTGAATTGGTAGACGTAACAGAAGATATGGTTGTTCAAATCAAATGGATGGGCAATTGTGAGAGCTGCAATATGTCAGCTATGACCATGCGCGCTGGAATTGAGCAAAGCATTCGCTCTAAGATCCCTAACATAAAGAGTGTTGAGGCTGTGAATGGCGTTTCAATCTAGCATTCAAAATTTTCAACGACTAAGCTACCTGCTCTTTTAAAATTTTAACTATCAGAGGAGCACATGTCCAAACATATTTCAATACCATTTGTCCTATTAGACAAATTCTAATTCTAATTCCTTTCCCATTCTAATTCGATCAAACTAATGACTCGCGACGAACTTTTCCACCAAATCCAAACAAAGCGCTCTTATCTTTGTGTTGGTTTGGACGCAGACCTCAACCGTATTCCAAAACACTTACTCGACAAGGCTGATCCCATTTTTGAATTCAATAAGCAGATTATTGATGCCACTAAAGATCTTTGTGTTGGCTATAAGCCAAATATCGCTTTTTACGAAGCGCTTGGCGCAAAAGGTTGGGTGTCATTGCAAAAAACATTAGACTATATTCCGGATGAGCATTTTACTATTGCAGATGCAAAACGTGGAGATATTGGAAACACTTCCAAATTATATGCTCGTGCTTTTTTCGAAACGATGAATTTTGATTCAGTGACGGTTGCACCGTATATGGGCATCGACTCTGTTCAACCATTCCTTGAGTTTGAAAACAAATGGGTCATCTTACTTGCCTTAACTTCTAACAAAGGCAGTGACGATTTTCAATTTACAAAACAAGAAGACGAGCAACCGCTTTATGAAAAAGTAATGCGCAAAGCCATGACCTGGGGAACCCCTGAAAATTTGATGTTTGTCGTTGGAGCAACGCATCCAGAGAAGTTTGAGGAAATTCGTCGCATCTCCCCAGATAACTTTTTATTGGTACCAGGTATCGGTGCGCAAGGTGGTGATCTAGAAGGTGTTTCCAATTATGGTTTAAATGATCATGGTGGGCTTTTAGTGAATTCTTCTCGCGGAATAATCTATGCCGGTGATGGTTTGGATTTTGCAGATAAAGCACGTGCGGCGGCAGGGAAGGTACAAGAGGCTATGAGTGGTTTGATTGTGCAAGGAGTTTAAACTTCTTATGACGTTTAGTAAACTTTAAAAGTTTACTAAACGTTTCTTCAAACCAAGCAACTAGACTTAAAAAAGAAGCCCCAATTTTACAGCTGTAAAATTGGGGCTTCTTTTATTTACTCGAAAACTTTATAGCATTTCGTATTCAATGAAGTTTATAAAATGCTGAAAATTTAGCAAACGTTAATCCAAGACCTTCACAAATCGCTTCACCACAATATCCTCTCCCTTGCTAATCAAACGAATCGAATAAATACCTTGGGATAGTTTGGAACAATCAATATCTTCAAAGCGATCTTCCGCAACGAATGATTTAGACTCTATGATTTGTCCTCGAACATCGACCAAATCATAATGCACCAATTTACCAGCGAAGTTTCCAAAATCGATGGTCATGTAATTACGAACTGGATTCGGGAATAAACGAACAGCATCACTTAATGCTACATTTGAATCATCAGAATTAGCGCCAGCAAATCCAGCAATACTACTACTTACAATTACCGTGTAATCTTCCACTTCACCAAATTCAAAAAACTCGCATGGAGTAGGGTAGCTACCTCGTTTTTTACTGACACGCATTCTGCATTCTCCTGCAGCTGCATTTCCAGGAATCGTAATTAGCGCTGTAACTTTTGAAGTAGTAATTCCATCTTCTTCTGCAGGTGCAAAAGCGGAAAGCACTGTCTCCGTTGCTTCTTCAAAAACGCCATTTTGATTGTAATCAATCCAGACTTTCCAATATTGGTCGTAACCAAAATAACTTGTCTTTGCTGTTAGCTCAATTGAATAAATCGCATTAGGTGAAACGTATGTCACTTCATCCGTAAAATCACTGTATGATCTTTTCCCTGAAGTATTACTAATCTCATCAAACTTCACTTTATAAATCCAATCATTCCAAGGAAAGTCACCTTCTGACGCGCAAATCTCTTGCGGTTCAGCACTTACAAAAATATCAAATGAACAGCTTTGAACATTACCACATCCGTCAGAAATGGAATAAGTTACATTGGAAAATCCAGGAGCTAAAACACTTCCATTTGCAGGACCTGAAATCTGAGTAATACTCACCACACCAAGTGGGCAATCTGAAGTCGCTGCGGGCTCTTGCCAATTCACTATTTCTGGACCGTTCGGTGATGCTACTTCTAAGTCATCAGGACAAGCTACATTTAATGTCGTTGTTGGTTCTTGCACCGTTACAGTAAAAGAACAAACTTCTCCATTTTGACAAAAATCAAAGAAAGCATATGCAACTTCAGTCACACCAATTGGGAATAAAGTTCCACTTTGAGGACCACTCGTTTGTGTAACAAATGCACCTGAAGTTGGGCAAGTTGTAGTAGCAACAGGAGCATCCCACTGAACGAGTGCAAGGGTAGCCCCAAAGTCAGCAGTTACAACTATATCACTAGGGCAAGTATAACTAAGAATTGGTCCAACCTCTCCAGTAATGTTAACCGTATAATCTTCAACTTCACCAAATTCAAAAGATTCACATGGTGTCGCATATCCATCTCGCTTTAGCGAAACACGCATTCTTGCTGTTCCGTTTGTTGCAGTCGTTGGAATTAAAATGTTTGCATCCACTTCATGTATTTGTTCTCCGTAAGTTGCTGGAAAGAAAATAGAAGCAGCCGTTTCAGTAGCTTCGTCGAAAGCACCGTCTTGATTGAAATCGATCCATACTTTTATAAATTCATCACTTCTTTCATTACTTGTATATCTCAAGGTTAGCTTGAATGGAACCGTCGTTCCTCTATCCACAATAGTACTTTCATCAGTAAAATCACTGTAGGTAGTTTTGCCAGACTCATTATCAATAGCTCCAAATTCTATCCGTTTGATGTATTCTTTCCACGGGTTTTCTGATTCAGATTCACAGTCAGGATCTGGCGTTTCTTCCTCTTCTTCAATTCTAATTTCAAACGAACAAGTTACTGTATTCCCACAGGCATCTGTTGCTTGATAAGTTATGATAGATTGTCCAATTGGAAATTCACTGCCGTTTGCTAAACCAGCAATTTGGGTCAAACTAACTTCACCAACAGGGCAGGAACTACCAGCATTTGGTGAAGGCCAAGAAACATCAATTCCATTTGATCCATTTGGTGCAAGTAAACTTATATCATCTGGACAAGCCAATTCTAACACACCAGAAACTTCTTCGTAGTTAACAGTTAAAACATTCGAACCTGCATTACCAGTTCCTGCACAATCGATTGCTGCGTTAGCTGGCAACGTGATTTGTACTGCCCCAGGTGCTGTAGGGTCAACCGTCAGTGTATATGTTGTTCCGCTTCCAGAAAGTCCTGTTGCTGTACCATTTGTTATGGTAAATTCGTTTAACGAAAGTCCAGATACCGATTGATTAAACACTACTTCTACATCAAAAGCAGAAGTAACCGTTGAATTACCAAATAGTTCTACTTCAGGAGCTTCTGTTCCTGATCCACTAATGGTGATTGTCACATAATCAGTCAATGTATAGTAACGATCCTCTTCTTCAAGATTTTCTAAATCGTCACCAGTGAATCGAAGTACATAAGTTCCTTCTTGACTAAATGAAACGCTTGTATTCAAATCGTTAGCATCTCCGAAAGTTGCTGTACCAGGTCCCTCAATCATTGTCCATTGAACTGGCCAAGAATCAATTGATTGATCTTCCAAAAACATTTCAGCTGCAAGATTTACTTCACAAGCGTTAGAGACTGTTAAATCTGGTCCGGCATTTACAAAATAACCAACTTCAGAATCTGGCCAAGGCCAAGGAGGTGTCTGCATGGCAGGGAAGTGACGTCGCATAAAATCTAAACGTCCACTCCAATATTCGTTAGGATGGGTATGCCCTAATTCTTTAGCATGTAGCAAAACCTTAGGCCCTCGAAACTGATCGTAAAAGGCAAAAACAGTTGCCGGAGGACAGATGTCGTCTAGATAACTAATGATTGACAAACTCGGTCCATTATATCTTTTCGCAAAGAAAATAGCATCATAATATCGACTTGCGTCAACAACTTGTTGAATATCAATATTTTCATTTTCTGCCCCTCTAACATAGTATGGGAAACCAGCAGCACGATCAAAAGCGTGTCCACTATGTTGTCCCATCGTGCCGTTACTTTGAACTAGGAGGTTAACTCTTTGGTCTAAACCAGCAACAATCGTTGACAATCCACCTCCTTGACTTACACCAACAACTCCCATACTTTCGCCATCAAAATCATCTCTAGAAAAGATATAATCGATTGCACGAACAGCTCCAAGAATACTATATCGGTAATAGTAACCTTCTTTGTCAGTAACATCGGAGTTTTCGTAAGCATTAGAATCTTGTTCATCAGGCTCTACGTTATGGATGTTGATGGCTACAGAAATAGCTCCACCACGTTCAGCGATAGTCTCTGCTGGAGTTACGATATTTGCGTTGTCTCCGTATGGAGGCAAGGTTAAAATAGCTGGAAAAGGTCCTGTTCCTTCTGGAATCGTGATGTAACCATAAACTCTCCAATTGTCAATACTAGCCAACTCTAGTTTATACGTTTTGGTATAATCCGTTTGCTCGTAATATTGAAGTTGTGCATCCATAGGGACATTAGCGAGGTCAGCTAATTGAGTGTTCCAAAAGGCATCAAAATCAGTAGGCTCAGCTACAAAAGATTCAATATCGTAAGGAGAAAAGGCTGCGGCAGCCTCATCAGAATTTGATCCTTTTCTTACTTTACAAGTCACCATAGTAGGATCATCAGAAGAAAAAGGAATGTACGCAGCTTGGCCACCACTTACGTCAATAGTTCCAGTCTCAATATCTGGTGCAAATTTATGATATGAAATCGTGTATTCAACTGTCCCAGAAGAGCCAGAAGTTACTACAAAATTCATGTTATCACCAGCTTCATAATAAGCTGTAGGGTTATCAGTTTCGACAGTTAATTGTGCAAATATGGCGTTTGAAAATACCACCATCACTATAACTGCTAGGATACAACGTGTCATAATAGATAAGTTAAATTACTTAAATAATCTGTTAAAATTGGGTGTATTCGGAAGGTTTTGGACGGAAAGTGGGGCTACTGACAGAAAGCCAATAGTGTTTTCTCTAAAATTGTAAGTGCAAATATAACACTTAGTGTTGAGAACTAGATATGAATTATCTGGATTTCTTTGCGATTTGTATGTATAAAATGCTTAATTATCCTAAAAGTCTCAGGATTATGGTCATACATATCGATTATTTCTTTAATTGAATCCACATTTTGGTAGCTATTTTCCTCTTCCAGATAGCCAAATCCCTTATAAATTCCTGATTCTATCAATACAACAGTTTTTTCTTCTTGTGTGCGACCTTTATCGATAAGGATAAAGTCATCCGGAAAGTCAGTATCTAGGTGTCCGACGGCCTCTAGAACACGTGCATTGTATGAGTCTGCATCCTCCTTCTGCACACAGGCTCCTTTACACTTATCAATCTGGTGATAGAAGCAAGGGCGTTTGACCGTATCAACGTTACAATAGGTTTGACACAAGTCAAATTCTTCTAAAATCCGATCAAGTGAGCCTTTAGCAGAATAACTACTTGCAAACTCTCTCAAGATGTTCAATTTTTGCTTTTGTTTCTTATTCACTTTTAAAATATCCATACATAGATATCCATCTTGATTTTCATAAGAATGAAGGACGTAAGGGTAGGACCTAGCGCGCTGAGCGCGATTGATATAAGGGTGATGGTACTTAATTTCGTGTGATTCTAGTAAAAGCGCCGCTAGTTCACTTCCTGTTACTTGAGTTTTGATGTCCCAAACATTTTCGTAGAGTTTTCGAGATTTTTCAGTCTGTTTGACAAAATGACTCATTACCCGCTTTTTGATATTCACGCTTTTACCAATATAAATGATCTCCCCGATTCGATTGTAGAAGTAATAAATACCACAATCTTCTGGCAAACTGTGTAACTGAGTAAGGGAAATATTGGCAGGTAACTGAGAAACCTTAATACCATGATTGACCATCATATTAATCTCATCCTTACTCGATTTTTTCTTCATAATAAGCTCAAAAAGCTCCACCGTTGCGAGTGTGTCGCCCATTGCTCGGTGTCTTCCACCTTTGAGTCTTATATTAAAATGCCGAATTAGATTACTTAAGCCATAGGATCTCAAACCAGGAAAGACCTTTCGAGTCAAGCGAACGGTACAAAGCTGACGCCGGCTATAGACAAAGCCCAATCGTTTGAATTCTTCTCGGATAAAGGAGTAATCAAAACGAACATTATGGGCTACGAAGATGGCACCTTTTGTTCGTTCCACAATTTCTTTAGCTACTTCATAGAATTTTGGCGCCTCAGCCACCATATCATTGGTAATGTTAGTAATTCGAGTGATATTTGCAGGAATACTACGCTCAGGATTTATTAGGGTTTCGTAGGTATCAATGATCTCTTTACCATCGTGAAGAACGATGGCTATTTCAGTTATTTTATCACGAGCGGCCTTTCCACCTGTGGTTTCAATATCAATTATCGCGTATATCTTATCTTTGGCCATTGTTAAGTTAAATTATGTTTTTTCAACGTATTACTTTTAAACAACTTCTTTCTTGAAAAAAGCCATAAAAAAACGCAGAGGCACATCAAATTGAATGAACAATTGGTTCGTTCTAACTTTAATGTCTCTCTGCGTTTTGCTGTTGAATTCGAAAATTACAAATTATTATGCTTAATCTAAAAATCATTAGTTCTTTTTTCCTTTTATTTTTTCTGACGAATTCTGGTTGTAACCGAACGCTAGAAGAATCGCAATCCCAAAATGAAACTTCTAGTACACCAGAAGAACAAGTAGTTATTGAAGAAGAAGTCATAGAAAAACCACTACCAATTGTCGTGGGGGCAGCTCGTCCAAATGAGTTTATGCCATTGATCCAAGGAAAAAAAGTGGCACTGCTTGTCAATCAAACGTCTATGATAGGAGGTGTCCATTTAGCGGATCGATTAAAGAGTGTTAGCGTAGATATCAAAAAGATATTTGCCCCCGAACATGGCTTTAGAGGAACAGCAGATGCTGGTGCTCAAATCAAAGACGGTAAGGATGTAAAAACGGGAATTCCATTAATCTCACTTTATGGAAAAAGTAAAAAACCGACCGCTGAAGATCTTGCTGGTTTGGATTATGTAATTTTTGACATCCAAGATGTTGGCGCTCGATTTTATACTTATATTTCTTCGATGAGTTATGTGATGGAAGCTTGCGCTGAAAACGGCGTAAAGTTCATGGTTTTGGATCGACCAAACCCGAATGGACATTATGTCGATGGACCTATTTTGGATAAAAAATTCAATTCGTTTATTGGTCTACATGAAATTCCAGT